>JANMSP010000123.1:0-3783 GCA_031389475.1 Pyrinomonadaceae bacterium | reverse complement strand
TCTGGCATTTTTTGCAAAAATAAGTTGAGCGGCCTGCTTGTTTTAGACGAATGATCAGAGTTTCACAAATTGTGCAGGGCAGATTTTCGCGGTTGTAAACATGCCAGCGGGTCTCGGCTTCGCCGTTGTAATAGCTTCCATCAATATTCTCCGGATCGACATTTAGGGTAGAACCTCGTGCAATCGCTTCACGCAAAACCTCGCGGATGTTACCGTGCAACGCCGCCGCTCTTTTGATCGACAGCTTATTTGCAATATTCTGCGGACCGATATTCGCGAGAAATAAAGCCTCCGAAGCATAAATATTTCCGAGCCCGCAAACCTTTGTCTGATCGAGAAGAAATTCCTTGATGCTTTTCTTTGAGGTTTTTAAGTTACCGCGAAAATAGCTAAGTGAAAATTCGTCCGAAAATGGTTCGGGGGCAAGTTTTTTTATTTCCTTCGCTTCACACAAACTGCCGGTCTCGACGATCTTCATCATGCCGAAGTGACGCTGGTCTTGAAAAACGAGGCGCGTTTCATCATCCAAAAAAAATACGGCGTGTGAAAATTTCGGATTTTCACGCTCTAGCGGCAAAAGCATAAAACGCCCGCTCATCCGCAGATGTGTGATCAGAGTCCGCCCATTGTCGAGATCGAAGAGTACGTGTTTGCCTCGGCGGTGAACAAAGTTAATGGTTGAATTACTAAGTCCTTCACTGAAAACTGAGGGATCGGTTTCAGGTGCCAATCGTTCGCGCAATAATTCGGCCGCTAAGACTTTGCGGCCCTTGATCAAACTATCGAGAGATTTTGCAACCAACTCAACTTCAGGTAGTTCGGGCATAGGTAGAATGGTCGATGCTGCCGATTATTCTACCAGATGATGTCGCCGGTCCCCAGCCGACGTTTTCACGAAGATAGCGGTATGTGTTCGATCACTGATTTGTCATTCCTTTCGTCTGGTAGCGCATCTGCGCCCATCAACCAACTTCTTACCGGTTCGTTTCCGTTTCTTTGATCTCTTCCATAGGAGAGGGTTTCAAAACCTACGCCGTTCAAAATGGCAGAATAATTTCGGTTAAATTATGGGGATCGAGGATCGGGCGTTTTTGGAATCAATACGACTGGCTTGTATTTATTTCAAACGTTTTCCGTCAGCAGTTAGATCCGGGAGTAATCGGGCAGGGAAGCTTTGTCGCCGAGAACAGTTCCTTTGCCGGCCGTAACATATTTTCCGATGTGGCAGCTGCGGCCGATGAAGGTATCGCTTAATTCCGCGAAGGCAGAAACGCGAGTGTGCGACCAGATGACCGAATTTTCGATCACCGCTTTTTCTTCAACATTAACGCCGGGGCCGAGCACTGAATTTATGATGCGTGCCCCCGGTTTGATCGTGCAGCCTTCACCGATGACCGATGTTTTATCGATTACCGCCGTTGTCGCGACGTCCGATTCGTGCGAACGGTCGATCGTATAACCACTAATGCGGCCGTTCAAAAAATCATGATGGGCTTCCAGATAGCTCTGCGGATTTCCGATATCGCGCCAGTATGTATCCTTTAGAATATATGCGCAGAACTTTTTCTGTTTTTCAAGGATCGACGGAAAAACATGGTATTCGAACGAGGAATTTTCGTTCTTCTCGATCAGGTCAAGAATCGAAGGCTCCAGGATATATATCCCGGCATTTATCGTATTGACAGTTAGTTCGGAGAGTTGTTCCGGTTTCGGCTTCTCTATAAAACGTACTACGCTTCCATCATCCGTCGTTTCAACAAGGCCGTAGGCTGAAGCGTCTGTTACCGGGGCCAAAGTTATCGTAGCTTCTGAACATTTTTCCTTGTGAAAGGAGACAATCTGCTCAAGGTCGACATCCGTCAAAATATCGCCGTTCAGGACAATCGTCGTTTCGCGAGCGGCGTCGGCGACGAACTTGTAGGCTCCGCCGGTTCCCATCGGGTGGGGCTCCGTCACGAAGCGCAGGTTTACTCCAAAATCCGATCCGTTGCCAAGGATGTCTTCGATCTTGTCAGGCTGATATCCCAGCGAGAGAACGATGTCCGTGATTCCGGCTCGGGCCAACATCTCCAGTTGATAAACCAGGAATGGCTTGTTCATCATCGGTACTATTGGTTTTGGCGTATATACGGTCAGCGGCCGGAGACGCGTGCCTTTTCCGCCCGCCAGAATGAGTGCTTGCATATCACTTTAGACTAAATAAATAGCAACGAAAAATCAAAGCAGTGTATCTGAATGGTGTTGAACCGTGATTATCAATGGCAAAAATGTTTGACATCATTTTATGGAGTGTGTTAATTTTAAGTCTGGCAAGTTCGTCTAATTTTGCCGGCTTCGTCCAGCGTGTTCATACGTCCCTTTCAGTTCCTCCTTTTTTTGAACTGCAAATCCTCAGGCACTAATAATTTACGATGATTTTCGATAAAACACAGGCAATGCGGAACGCCGAACGGCATCTTGTCCAGGGAAAGATAAAAGCGGCGATCGGTGAATACAAGCAAGTGGTCGAGCATGACGCGAAAGATTTCAGCACTTTGAATATGCTGGGCGACCTTTACACGAAGAATTCCCAGAAAAGCGAAGCGGTCAAGTGCTACACCACCGTCGCGGAACACTACAGCGATCAAGGCTTCGCGCAGAAGGCAATTGCGATCTACAAAAAGATCGTCAAACTTGAGCCGGAGACGGTCGAAATATCTGAAAAGCTGGCTGAGCTTTATAAATCAAAAGGCTCACTAATCGAGGCGAAATCGCATTACACCACACTAGCCGAACATTACCAAAAAAACGGCCGGGTGATCGAAGCACTTTCCATTTGGAAACAAATTGCACTGCTCGATCCGAATAATGTGGCGGTTTACCTGACGATTGCGGAGTCGTACCTAAAGGAAAATCAAAAGGACGAAGCAGCGGATGCCTTTGCGGAATCCGGTTTGCGATTTACGAAGGCCGGAAATCCTACAGCCGCTCTCGAATCATTTTCAAAAGCCCTTGATTTGAAGCAAGACGATTCGAAGATCCTGGCCGGATTCGTCGAAGCCATGTTTGCTCAGGGCAAGGCGGATGAGGCCGCGGAACGTTTAAACCGGATTCTGGAAACGCAGCCGAATAATAGAGATATTCGGTTTTTGCTGGTGGATTGTCTGGTCGAATCCGGCAACACAGCTGATGCCGAAATGGCGGTGATCAAACTCGTCGAACAGGAGCCGTCAAGCTATCCAAAACTATTACATTTGGCCAATATTTACATTAAGAACGACGATATTGATTCGGCGACGCGTGTTCTGACGATGGCGTCGGAACATACGCTGGTCGGCGGGCACGCGGAGGATTTTCACGAAATACTTGTTCAGATATTGTCCGCGAAGCCTGAGCAAATCGATGCCTTGAGGCTGTTGACGCGATACTGTTCGTGGCAGCGTGACGATGCGGCGCTGACGGATTCACTGAAAAAGCTTTACGTGGCGGCAAAAATTGCCGACAGTATCGATGATGAGCGGTATGCATTGAGCCAACTGGTGATGGTACTTCCGCACGAGGTCGAATATACGGCGCGGCTGAAGGAAATTAATGCGGGTTACGGTTTTGACGAAGCGGAGATCACCGAAAATTTATTCGAGAAACAGATTCTCAACAACGGTTTTGCATTCAAAACGGATCCGGTCGAATCTACGAATGGAAGTCTAGAGGAAATTCCGGATTATTCCTTCGAAACCACGGCTAAAATTGCTGCTCCTGAATCAGAATTCGCTGCCGTCAACGGATCTCAGCCGGCAATAAGCG
>JANMSP010000097.1:0-8573 GCA_031389475.1 Pyrinomonadaceae bacterium | reverse complement strand
TTGGTGCAGGCCGTCCATATCGACAATTGCAATGTCTGCACGCTTTCCGACCTCGATCGAGCCGATCAAATCTTCCATGTGAAGCGCCCTTGCACCGCCGATCGTAGCCATTTCGAAAACCTGTTCTGCGGGTAAAGTTTTCGGGTCGCCTGAGATGAGTTTGTGCAGCTTTGCCGCCGTATCCATCTCCTCCCACAAACTAAGATCGTTGTTCGAAGCGGCTCCGTCCGTGCCGAGACCGACATTCAAACCCTTTCTCAGCATCAACGGAACAGGAGCCGTTCCCGCCGCGAGTTTCATATTCGATTGCGGATTATGGGCAATGCCGACTCCGCGCCTTTTCAGAGTGTCCAATTCAGCCTCGTTCGCCTGGATGACATGGGCCGCGATTGTCCGGTTCGTCAGAAATCCTATGCTCTCGACAAATTCAATCGGCCGCATTCCTTTATGTTTTTGCTGGATGAATTCGGTTTCGGTGTTTGCTTCGGCGAGATGTACCAACATCGGGGCTTTCAGCCGATTCGAAAGATCGCGGGCCAGCAGAAGATTTTCCTGCGAAACAGTGTATGGAGCATGCGGAGCGACTGCCGGCACGATCAGCGGGTGATTCTGCCATTTTTTTATAAACCGCTCGGTGTAGATTAGCCCATCGGCAAAGGTCTTATTGTCCGGCACCGGAAAATCGATAATTGTTTCGCCGAGCACACCGCGCATTCCGGCTTTCGAGGTTTCATCCGCAATCGCGTCCTCGAAATAATACATATCGCAATACGTCGTCGTGCCGCCGCGAATCATCTCCGCTAACCCAAGCCGCGTTCCCGCCCGGACAAAAGCCTCGTCAACATTCTTCGCCTCCGCCGGGAAAATAAATTTCGTCAGCCAATCCTGCAAATCCAGATCATCCGAGATCCCGCGAAAAAGCGTCATCGGAATATGCGTGTGCGTGTTGACCAGCCCCGGAATAATAAACTTCCCCGCCGCGTTGATCGTCCGCTTCGCCGTCCGGCCGCGCACTATATCAGCTCGTTTACCGACCGCAACAATCTTGTCAGCCTTGATAGCAACCGCGCCGTCCTCAATCAAGCGTCGTTCGTGGTCCATCGTCACGACCGTGCCTCCGGAGATAATCAAATCAACACTCGTCAATCTGTCAGCCCGGCGCTGTGCGAAAGCTGGAACAATTATTGTTAGAGTTATGAAAAATGCTGCCCACGCTTTTAAGTATTTCATGCTATACCAGGTTCTCTCTATCTTCCTTTTCTTCAAAAAATAACTGTGCAAGTTTCTTCGGGTGTTCCCGCAAACCGAACCCAAACTAACGTTTTTTTGATTGGACCAAATGCTTTTTCGCCCCATTTGGCAATGTTGAGTCGATGCGCCTCGGCAAGACGCTCGCCTACGCTTTTTGAAGCCCAGTATATGTTTCTTTTGTAACTCTCTTCCTTTGTTAGAGTATCCAAATCGGTTATGTTCAGAAAGCTCAAATTGTCCTCATCCACCTAATCTATTCCTCAACAAAATAGTCCGAGTCTATACGCTTTATTTCGTAATTTACGGCAACTGAAACACCTACGTTATAGTCAATCATTAAATCCGCGAGATCTTCGCCATCTATCAAGATGATCGTTGCAGTAATCGTTTTCACGTATTCTCGCGCTTCTTTCGTAGAAGAAGAAGTTGTAATAAAAACGCCTTTTCGTGCTTGATTTCCAAGTAACGCCCCAGCAAACTTCTGAATCTCGGGACGGCTCACATTTCCTTCCCATCGTTTAGCCTGTAAATAAATGACGTCCAATCCCAAACGATCTTCCTTAATAATTCCATCAATTCCGCCATCGCCACTCTTGCCAATAGCTTGCCCCGCGTCTCTGCGAGAGCCTCCATATCCCATCTTCACTAGAAGTTCTACAACTAATTTTTCAAAAAATATAGGGGAACACGATTTAACCTTCTCAATAATTTCGGTTGAGAGATTCGTGCGTAAGGTACGGTAGGCTGTTTCAAGTGATTCGTCGGGCGTCTGATCAGATTCAAAAAGAACACTGTTCGGCTCGATAATATTCTCTTGCTTTTTTGGTCTTATCCATTCAGTAAATCCAGGAAACTTACTCAAAAGATTATTGTCAATTTTTTCAGGATTTGTTTTTAGGACTTCAAGTCCGCGCTCGGTTATCTTATAAATACCACGTCCGGGCATTTTCTCGATGAGGTTTGCTTTATTCAGATATGTACGCGCCCATCCGATTCGACTTCCTATAACCGTACTTTGCCCACTTGGCAACATTTGTTCACGTTCAGATTCGGTTAAACGAAACCCGTTAATTACAGCTTTTACTATTTCGCCAATATGGCGCTCACTCGTATCCTCCAAAGTTCTTAACACAGGAAGCATTGATTCCTGATATGTGGGTATCGGCATAATTAAATCTATTTCAAAAATTTCGTATCGAACGCGCTCGGCAGCAGATCTTTCATCTGCATAGTTTCAACCTTGCCTTTCAGATTCGCCATAATTACCGGAATGTCGCCGCTGAATTCCCAGATTATTTGGCGGCATGCACCGCACGGTGGCGTTAGAACCTCGGTATCGGCGACGACGGCGATGTGTTTGATCTTGTGTTTGCCTTCGGAGATCGCCTTCCAGATCGCGACGCGCTCGGCGCAGACGGTGAGGCCGTAGCTGGCCGATTCGACATTGCAGCCCGTGAAAATCTCGTCGTCATCGGTCACTAAAGCCGCACCGACGCGAAAGTTCGAGAATGGAGCGTATGCATTTTCCCGGACCTTGGCGGCAGCCTTTATAAGTTCTTTATCGGAGTGTTCCATCTATTAAGTCAATTATTAATTAATAATTACGAATTAGTAATTATCACAGCAAATTTGATCTTACGCATTCAAAACGTGATCGGCAGTAAGTTTTTCACGGATCATGCTGCACAAAAATTCGACGCCGACGCCGATCTGCCCGCCTTCGGGGATGATAATGTCGGCATTGCGTTTCGAAGGCTCGACGAATTCGTGATGCATTGGCCGGACGGTCCGGTGATATTGAGCGATTACGGAATCGACCGTTCGCCCGCGTTCGCTCATGTCACGCTGCAATCTGCGAATAAATCTGATGTCGTCCGGGGTATCTACGAAAACGCGGCAATCGAGCAGCCCGGATATTCGCGGCTCGGAAAATATAAGAATGCCTTCGACAATAACGACCGGTTTGGGCTCAATGTGATCGGTTTCGGCATTGCGTGTATGCGTTTTGAAATCGTAGACCGGCATCTCGACCGAATCGCCGGCCTTCAATCGTTTGAGATGATTATAGAGCATCTCGCTGTCGATTGAATCCGGATGATCGAAATTCGCCTGGTGTCTCTCATCGAGCGGCATATCGGCCAGGTTCCGGTAATATGAATCCTGCTCGATGAGGATCACATTCTTCGCGCCGACCTCGTTAACTATCGCCCGCGCAATAGTCGTTTTCCCCGAACCCGTTCCGCCGCATATACCAATTATCATAGATGTGTTTTTAACAGGATAGACAGGATTTGCAGGATAGATGCAAAAACGATCCGGTTTAGTTCAACTTCAAAATTATCCATCTCAGAAGTTCTTTGAAAATCTCTGCCACTTTTGCACCTGTTTCCATCACTTCTTCATGGTTGATAAGTTCATCAGTCATTCCAGCTCCGAAATTGGTGATGCACGAAATCCCGAGAACTTTCATGCCCTGATGCCTCGCGGCAATCGCTTCGGGAACGGTGGACATTCCGACCGCATCCGCACCGAGCAATCGATACAAGCGTATTTCGGACGGCGTTTCGTAAGTCGGGCCGGAAAGCGCACAGTAGACGCCGCGATGCAGAAAATCGGTGAAAATTTTATCCTGTCCTTTGTCGAAACGCCCTTTAGCGATGTCATTCGCCTGCTCCGTCGCAATCCGCTGAAAATCGCGGTCGTAAACTTCGGTCATATCGGGGAACCGCGGGCCAAAACGTTCATCATTCGCACCACGGAGCGGATTGATTCCCATCATATTTAAATGGTCTGAGATCAGCATCAAACTGCCCGGCGTCATCTCCGTGCTCAGGCTGCCCGCGGCGTTCGTAAGTATGACGTTCCTTATTCCCATCACGCCGAAAACGCGCATCGGAAACATCACCTGCTCCATGTCGTAGCCTTCGTAATAATGAAACCGCCCCTGCTGAACGGCAACCGGGACGCCGTCGATCTCACCCAAAACCAACTGCCCCGCATGCCCTTCAACCGTCGAACGTGCGAAATGCGGGATGCTTTCGTAAGGAATTCTAACGGCATTTTCGAGTTCTTCGGCAAACGCACCGAGGCCGCTGCCCAAAACTATCGCAGTTTCAATGCCTTTACCGTATTTTGATTTTATAAACTCAGCCGCTTCGACTGCATTCTCATAGGTCATAACTTTTTGGAATCCCAGATTATCACAAAAAAGCGCAGACGGTTTAACGCCGCCTGCGCGAAAGTGGATTGATAAAAGGCGAAACTAGCTTTCTTTTCGGTAAGGAATTCCGAGAGCTTTCGGTGCACGTGAAAGACCGATGAATCCGGCGAGGACGATTATCGTTAGCACATACGGGATCATTTCTATGAATTGAATCGGCACGGGTTCGCCGTTGATCTTCGCCCACGAAGCGCCTTGGATCTCGATCGTGATTGCCTCAGTAAACCCGAAGAAGAGGCAAGCAATCATAACTTGCACGGGCCGCCATTTGGCTAGGATCAGGGCGGCCAAAGCAATAAAACCACGGCCGGCGGTCATCGATTTTGTGAACAGTGACGATTGACCGATAGATAGATAAGCGCCGCCGGCCGCTGCAAGCAAACCTGAAATCACAACGCCGGTATATCTGAGCCGGATGACGTTAACTCCAGCCGAGTCTGCCGCTTCCGGATTTTCGCCCGCCGCCCGCAGACGCAGCCCGAATGGAGTTTTATACACGACGTACCAAACGACCGGCACCATCGCAAAAGCTATTATCGAGGCTAGCGATATGCTGTTATAAAAGTTGGGTAATTTGTCGAGTTTGTCGATCTGCGGCGTCGAACCCGCCGAATCGTAAAGCCCGACGCTGATCAAAGCCGGAAGACCGATCATTAGAAAATTTATCGCCATTCCCGCAACAACTTGATCCGCTTCGAACTTTATACAGGCGACCGCGTAAAGCAGAGCCAAAAGCCCGCCCGCGACGATCCCGGAAAACATTCCCAGATAAGGATTTCCCGTTTGATATGTAATGACGGCGGCAGTGAAGGCTCCGCACAGCATCAGCCCTTCAAGGGCGATGTTGATCACGCCGGCACGTTCTGAGAACAAACCACCGAGGGCCGCAAATATCAGCGGAGTCGCCGACCGGATCGTCGCGAATAAAAGAGCAAAGCTAAAAATTCCTAGAAATTCCATTAAACTTTCCCCCTTGTTCTCGGGCCTTTCGAGTAAATTTGGAAACATGCCACGAACAGGATAATTATCGCCTGCAATACCCAACCCAGGTCTTTAGAAACTTTGGTTGTAAAAGCATCGACAAATATCTCGCCGCGAAGCAGCACGCCGAAAAACAAAGCAGCGATCAACACGCCGAGCGGGTGATTGCGTCCGAGCAGCGCGACCGCGATCCCCAGAAACCCCCAATCGGCAGAAAATCCGCTCTCGAAATTGTGCCTTGTGCCCATTACTTCACCGATCGCGACCATTCCGGCGAGCATTCCTGAGATGGTCATCGCTACAATAATCTGCTTTTTTGGTGAAATTCCGCCGTATTCCGCCGCACTCGGACTCTCGCCGACCGCACGCAGTTCATAACCCCATTTAGTTTTCCATAGAAAGACGTAAACGAGGACGCACATCACCAGTGCGACCAGAAAGGCCATATTCAGCGGAACGTCCGGTGTGATAAATGGCAAGAATTCATTGAGCCGTGGAATATATGCGGCTTCGCCAATGTGTGCGGTTTGCTGTATGGCATCGCTTGGTTCCTTATAATGGTACTGAGTCAAATAACCGACTAGAGCGATGGCGATGAAGTTCAGCATGATCGTGTTGATTACTTCGTGTGAACCGAACTTAGCTTTGAGTATCCCTGGAATCGCACCCCAAATTCCTCCCACTATGATGGCAGCGAGCATACACATCGGCACGAGTAAAATTGCGGGTAGATCGGCCCATACAGTGCCGCCATCCTTCATGACAGTTGTTATGCCGCCGAATTTTATGCCGACCCAGGCGGTTGCAAACGCGGCAATATAAAGTTGCCCTTCCGCACCGATATTCAGCAGCCCGCAGCGAAATGCCACAGCCACCGCAAGGCCAGTAAATATCAGCGGCGTTGCGTAATGCAGCATCCACGCCACATCGCGGAGCGACCCAAACGAACTCGACAGCAAAAGCCCATAAGCCGTCAACGGATTATCGCCCAGAATCAGAATAATAATGCCGCCCACAACAAACGCGGCTAGCACGGCCAACACCGGCCAAAGTATTTCACGAAAAATTTTCATTCGTTATTTTAGAGAAGTTTAATAAAGCCCGCTTGTTCGAAATGCCGGTCCGCGGTAAGAGCTTCGCTGATATCCATTCGCTTCATAAGCTCAAAACTGATGCAATCAACTATTCCCCATTCCTTGTCGGGTCTTTCGCTGAAAAGATTCCAGCCGGCTTGATATAGATTTTGGTCGATTTCTACAATTTCGACGCGTTCCGACTTTTCCAGTTTTTGTTTTAGACCTAATGCCGAAGTTCTTAAACGTACAGAGGAGAGGCTATTTCCCATTTCCAGCATTATCCCGCTATGCGTAACGAAGTAACAGCCGTCGACATAATTTGAATGATAAGAACTACTAGCAGATTCGTGAAGGGAATCTGAAATATTAACTAATCCTATCCAGCCCGAGATATCGACAAATATAGGTTTCATTCTTCAGTTTGTTTGGGCAATCCATACAAATAATGGTCAATATTTGTGGCTAAATCTGGGATACCGCCGTCAACAGCTATGTCCGAAAAGTCAGCTGCTGAATCGATATATAGTATTTCAAAAGCCGAATCTCTCTCAGCTTCGCTTCTAATCGTAATCTCGACTCTTTCGCCGTCTTCCAAATCGACTTTCTGAATCGGGCGAAAGACCCCTTTTTCGTGGATAGCTTCGGCTATGTTCATACCTTCACCTCAAATTCGTTTATGCTTGCCTAATATACCGATAAATTGGTTCAGTGTCATCTAAAAACAGCATATCGTCAATTCAATTGGCTTAAATTCATAAGGCGCGATACTTGACAACAACACACTCAAGTTTTATTATTCACTTAGACTAAGCACGGAGTATTTTGCTTTATGAGATTTGATAGGTTTACCATCCGCGGCCAGGAAGCCGTTCAGTCCGCAATCGGTGTCGCCGAAAAGAACCAGAACCAACAGGTTGAGCCTGAACATATTTTGGAGGCGATGCTCGAGCAAAAGGAAGGCGTCGTTAAACCCATTTTCGGCAAGATCGGAGCAAACATTCCACAAATTTTAACTGACTTGGGAGCATCGATCGAAAAGTTACCGAAGGTTACTGGCGGACAACAGTATTTCAGTTCACGGACGAATACTATCTTCCAAGATGTGCAGAAGATCGCCGAGACAATGCAGGACGAATACACTTCGACCGAGCATATTTTGATCGCGATTGCAGCTGAAAAAGAAGGCGATGCGGGACGCATTCTGCGTTCGAACGGCGTGACAAGTAGTGATCTCGAAAAGGTAACTACCGAAATGCGCGGCGGCAGCAAGATCACCGACCAGAACGCCGAGGAAAATTTTCAGGCGCTCGAGAAATACGCTCAGGACTTGACAGAAAGGGCACGAAAAGGTAAGCTCGATCCGGTGATCGGCCGCGATGAAGAGATTCGCCGGGCGATCCAGATCTTATCGCGGAGAACGAAAAACAATCCGGTTCTTATCGGCGAACCGGGCGTTGGCAAGACAGCGATTGTCGAAGGTTTAGCACAGCGGATCGTTTCAGGCGACGTTCCCGAAACACTCAAAAACAAGCGCCTAGTGTCACTCGATCTCGGAGCAATGCTTGCCGGCGCAAAATATCGGGGTGAGTTTGAGGACCGTTTGAAAGCCGTGCTTAACGAAGTTGAAAAAGCTGAAGGGCAGATAATTTTATTTATTGACGAACTTCATACGCTCATCGGTGCCGGTGCCTCCGAAGGGTCGATAGATGCTTCGAATATGCTCAAACCTGCCCTTGCACGCGGAACGCTGCGGGCGGTCGGGGCAACGACGCTCGGCGAATATCAAAAATATATCGAGAAGGACAAAGCCCTCGAACGCCGCTTTCAGCAGATTTATATCGGTGAACCGACTGTCGAGGATACAATTGCGATCCTTCGCGGTCTAAAGGAGCGTTACGAATTGCATCACGGTGTGCGTGTCAAGGATTCCGCAATTGTGGCTGCGGCAACTCTTTCAAATAGGTATATAACCGACCGGTTTTTACCTGACAAAGCAATCGATTTGATCGACGAAGCCGCCAGCAAACTACGCATCGAAATCGATT
>JANMSP010000065.1:0-7120 GCA_031389475.1 Pyrinomonadaceae bacterium | reverse complement strand
GTTTACCACGCCCTAAAGAGCGTGGCTAAGTGCCGCCTAAACCGCAGAAAGACTGCTAAGCAAACTAAAAACCGAAATGTCAACATAACCTAATTTTCACTTTTCACTTTTTACTTTCCTCCGGTTACAACACTTCAATGGAGTTTTGCAACTAAAAAGGATAACATTTCTTTTTCCAGAAACTTTATACGATGAAATTTCAATTTTTACTCAAAAAACTTTTCCTCTCCGTCCTCACTTTGGCGATGCTCGGTTCCACTTTCGCTCAAAAGCCGGGTTCTACTGCACCGCGACAGGAAAAACTGCTCAATGGCCTTAAGGTTCTGATGTGGAGCAATCCGGCCGCCGACAAGGTGAGCGTTAAGATCCGCGTTCACAGCGGCTCCGCGTTCGATCCGCAGGATAAGGAAGGCGTCGCGAAACTGCTGGCCGACACGATTTTTCCGAATGCGGCGGCAAAAGATTTTTTTACCGACGATCTCGGCGGAAGCCTCGAGATCACCAGCAATTACGATTTTATACAAATTACGGCTACCGCTAAATCCGCGGAATTTCTAACGATGCTCGAAACGCTCGCGGCTGCCGTTTCCAATCCGGTTATAGACAAGGAAACGACCGCTGCCGTTAAGATCGTGCAGCTTGCAAAACTCGCGGAACTCGAAAAAGATCCTTCATATGTTGCCGACCGGGCAGTCGCGAAAAGGCTTTTCGGAACATTTCCTTATGGACGGCCGCAGATGGGAACCGCCGCTTCGATACAAAAAATTGATTTCGTCGATCTCAGATTCGCAAAAGACCGCTTCTTTTCCGCCGATAACGCAACGATCACGATCAGCGGAAATTTCAATAGCGACCTCGCATTCCGCGCGGCCCGCCGTTATTTCGGGGCCTGGCTTAAATCGGATAAGAAGATTCCATCAACGTTCGCACAACCCGTTGAACCGGATACTGCACCAGTCGAGGTAGCCATTCCGGATGCGGCCGGTTCGCATATTAGATATGCCTTGCGCGGCCTTGCGAGGAACGATAAGGATTACGCCGCGTCAGAAATTTTGAGCAGAGTTCTGGACGCTCGGTTTAAAACTGCCGTAAATTCGGGTTCGGACACGTCGGTCGTTAATAATGCTCACATTCTGCCCGGTACAATCGTTTACCGAAACGCGTTTTCCGGCAGGTCGGACAGGAAAATTGCGACGGGAATTTCGCCGGCAATAACCAACGGAGAGTTCTCAAAAGCAAAAGCTGAAATATTGACGTCAATCGCGAAACGGCCGATAGACGACATCTGGCTGGACGCTGATACATATAAATTTGTGTTAACAGATGAAAACCAGGCGTTTCAAAATGCGGCTTTAGCCGATGTTCAAAGGGTAGCTGACCGATTGGCGAAGAATCCCGTCGTATCGGTTACCGTGCAGCCGGCACCGCCTGTAGCGATTACCAGTCAGGATTAATCCCTTTTTTTGGCAGCGGCCCGACCGTTAGGAAGGGCTTTCTCCAGCCAACCTTGAGATAGCCCTTCCTTACGGTCGGGCTTCTGCCTATTAGCTTATGCAAAACCAAAGAACCGCCAACGAGATCGAGCATTCACGTGCGGTGCGGGCAATGTTTTCGGGCATTGCCTCGAAATACGATCTGCTGAATCACGTTTTGTCGGTGAACATCGACAAACGCTGGCGTCGCCTTGTCCGTGAAAAGCTGGCCGGTGTTTTAGCGAACGAAAACGCCGTTGTTCTCGATGTCGCATGCGGAACCGGCGATCTTTCGCTTGAGCTGCAAAAGCATGCAAAAGCCAAAATAATCGGAACAGATTTCTGCCGTCCGATGCTTGCCATTGCGAAAGGTAAGACCGCAAAGCTCGATTACGCGATTCCCTATATCGAGGCCGACGCGATGCAGCTTTCATTCGCCGATGAAAGTTTCGACGCTTTGACGATCGCATTCGGCCTGCGTAACCTCTCGAATTTCGCGGACGGGCTGAACGAGCTCCGCCGTGTCCTGAAAAGAGGCGGAAAAATCGCAGTGCTTGAATTTTCGACACCGCTCGTCCCTGGTTTCCGAGGCCTTTTCAATCTATATTTTACGCAAATCCTTCCGCGGATCGGCGGCGCCGTGAGCGGTTCACGCGGTGCGTACGAATATCTCCCGGATTCAGTATCGAAATTTCCCGATCAGAAAAATCTGGTCGAAATGATGCGAAAAGCCGGATTTGAAGATGTCGAATATAAAAACCTTACGGGCGGAATTGCGGCGATCCATACCGGAACCAAAAAGTTGTGAGTTCAAGCTTCAGCTTGTCTTTTGCACAGCGAAAAAGCACGCTGAAGCGTGAACTCACAACATCTGTTTGTTATCTCTCCTGTTAAATTGTAAGATTCCCTTTTACTCCGGCCTTCTGAATGAAATACAAGTTTCTAAATTTTGCCCGTCAATTGGCTCTCACATTGCTGGTCATTTGGACGGTCGTGTCTTTAGTTACGCTGCTGATCGAGTTGGTTCCCGGCAGTCCTGCGACGACTATACTTGGCGAAACCGCAACCGCGGAGCAGATCGCGAATTTCAATGAGAAACACGGACTTGACCGGCCGGCGTTTTTCTTTTCGATGAGCGGCGATGAGGGTTTCGTTTGGAACGGATCAAATAACCGCTACGCCGACTACTGGCTCGGGCTTTTGCGGGGTGATTTGGGAACGTCATTCCGCACGGACCGCCCGATCCTCGACATGATCCTCGAACGCTATCCGGCGACCATAAAACTGGCGATCGCGGCGATGCTGGTAGCAGTCGGGATAGCAATTCCTCTTGGAGTCCTGGCTGGGACAAATAAAAATAAACTGGTCGATAACGCCGCGTCATTCATCGCCTTGCTCGGCATTTCGCTGCCGACATTCGTCATCGGGCCGTTTCTCGTTTACATTTTTGCCGTTAATCTCGGCTGGTTTTCACCGACCGGAAGTTATTATCCTGAAGACATAATCCTGCCAGCCGTGACCTTGGGAGCGGCGCTTTCAGCGATCCTGACGCGCATGGTGCGGTCGAGCGTGATCGAAGAACTCGGCGAAGACTATGTCCGCACAGCTCGTGCAAAAGGCCTCAGCGAACGCACGGTGATCTATAAACACGTCCTGAAAAACGGCCTTATCCCCGTTGTTACAATACTAGGCCTGCAACTCGGCGTTCTGCTTTCCGGTGCAATTATCACCGAGAAAATTTTCGGCTGGCAGGGCCTCGGGCTGTTGCTTCTGGAAGATGGTATCGGCAAGCGTGATTACCGTTTAGTGCAGGGGTGTGTGCTAGTCATTAGCGTTACTTACATACTGGCGAATTCATTGACCGATTTAGTTTATCGCCGTCTCGATCCGAGAATTAGAATAAGTTAGTTAAAAACTATTAACTAAAAACTAAAAGTTAAGAATGAGAGAATCGATATTGAGGGAAAAAAGTTATGCGTTTGCAATTAGAATTGTACGGTTGAATCGATTTTTATGTGAAGACAAACGGGAATTCGTTTTGAGCAAACAACTTTTACGCTCGGGTACTGCAGTCGGAGCGTTGATCCGCGAAGCAGAGTTTGGGCAATCACGAGCGGATTTCCGCAACAAAATGTACATAGCGTTAAAAGAAGCCAATGAAACGGTATACTGGTTAAATTTGCTGAAGGATACTAATTACGTGGATGACAAATCATTTAAAAGTATGTCCGATGATTGCTTGGAATTAGTAAGGATGTTGGTTGCGACAGTAAAGACTACGCAAAAAGTTGAGATCGGAAAATAAATCCGTCGGCTCGTCCACTTTTAGTTATTAGTTTTTAGTTTTTCACTTTCCATGAACCGTCTTTCTTACATTGGCCTTGCTATAGCTTCGATATTCATCATCGTAGCGATTTTTGCGCCGCTAATTGCTACGCATGACGTCAACGCGCAGGATCTGGCGATCCGTTTTGCAACACCGTCGGCAGATCATTGGTTCGGGACCGACGCCCTTGGCCGGGATGTGTTCTCGCGAGTCGTTTACGGAACCCGAATTTCGCTGCAAGTCGGGTTGATCGTTGTTACGATCACCGGAATCATCGGTATCATCATTGGTGCGATCTCAGGTTTTTACGGCGGATTTGTCGATAAATTTTTGTCGGGATATATCTTCAACGTATTTCTCGCCTTTCCCGGCTTACTGCTGGCTATCGCATTGGCCGCCTTTATTGACGAACAGCTTTTATTTCAATACTTTATTGGTGCGGACGCCGCTGAGAGCCTAATAAATTTCTTCGGCAAAGGCTTGGCTAAACTTATTTTAGCGCTCTGTATTATCGGCTGGGTTGGCTATGCGAGAGTGATGCGCGGACAGGTTCTAAAGGTTCGTGAATACGATTTTGTGCAAGCCGCAAAAGCTTTAGGAGCGAGTAATATGCGTATTCTGTTCACGCATATTATGCCGAACGCGATACAACCGCTGATCGTTCAGGCGTCGCTCGGAAAGGCCGGTGCAGTTCTTTCAGAAGCCTCGCTGTCATTTCTCGGCCTCGGAATCCCGCCGCCGGCACCGAGTTGGGGAACGATGATCGAGGAAGCCCGAAACTACTTCAGCACGACGCCGCACGTTCTTTTTTTTCCAGGTGTGGCGATCGGTTTGACGGTTCTAGCCTTTAACTTCATCGGCGACGGCCTCCGCGAATATCTCGATCCTAAGCAGCGGACGAGATAATAAATCAAGCCTCTTTTTACTAGATTCGCGCATCCAACTTGTCTTAAATATCAAAAGGCAACGGAGGCGTGTTTTGTGATGAGACGATTGGCGGTATTTTTCTTTATTTGTTTGGGATTAATTTCGACGGTTTCAGCTCAGTCGGGCCGCAAGGTTCAGCCCACACCTACTCCAGCTATTCCTCTCGATGAAGCAGCCGATTTTTCCGAATCGACATCGATAAAAAAACGATCGCGGTATCAAATTCCTTCGCTTCGCGGATCGTCGATGGCGACTGCCAATAAAAATCCTGTTACCAGTAATCCCAAACCGGTTATCGACGGAGAAGGTGAAGATGTCGTAAAAGTGGAAACAAACCTGGTTACAATCCCGGTTTCTGTTTTCGACCGCAACGGCCTTTACATTCCCAATCTAAGGCAAAATGATTTCAAGATTTTCGAGGACGGCAAGCAGCAGGAAATTTCTTATTTCGGTGCTTCGGACAAACCGTTTACCGTGATCTTACTGATCGACGTGAGTCCATCGACGGCATACCAAATTGATGAAATCCGCACCGCCGCAACTGCTTTCGTGAATCAGCTCAACCCGCAGGATCAGGTGATGGTCATTGAATTTGACAGCAGGGTTAACGTTCTGACCGAAGCGACGGGCGACCGTCAAAGGATATATAAGGCAATAAATAAAGCTGATTTCGGCAACGGGACATCAATTTACGACGCGGTCGAGGCATCACTTAGCAAGCATTTGAATAAAATTACCGGGCGAAAAGCCATCGTTCTTTTCACGGATGGCGTCGATACGGCATCGCGAAAGTCGACTTACGATACCTCCCTGAACCTCGCCGAAGAGTCCGATTCGCTTATTTTCCCGATCTATTACAATACGTTTCGTGATACCGGGCCGCAGATAGGTTTTCCGCCTTCTACTTCCGGCTCTGGCGACTCCGCGGCCGAGTATGCGGTGGGCAAAAAATATTTGGATGAGCTGGCTTCATACACCGGCGGGCGCGTGTTTCGGCCGGAGGCGACGCCGGGCGGTTTAACCGCGGCTTTCGAGGGTATTGCGGAGGAACTTCGCCGACAATACAGCATCGGCTACGTTCCGAACGAAGACGGTGTTCAGGGCCAGCGAAAGCAGATCAAGGTTCGTGTCAACCGGCCAAATCTCGTTTTAAGGGCACGCGATAGTTATATTGTAGGCGGCGAGACCAAACCGACACTCAGTGGTTCTTAAGCTAATTTTACTTAAAAGAAAAAATAGAGATTTCTAGTCGTCGTCAGTGGTTTTATACAGGTGTGCCGGAAAATTTTCCGGTCTCGTATTCCAGTCGGCGGCGGCCTCCGGCGAACTGGGGAAACGGCCTGACCCTTTGGTTCCGCACGAAGTGCATTGAACCCAGTATTCCCTCACTCGCGTTTCCGGCGTCCGCTCGAAATTTAACCCCGCTCTACCGCCGCAGCTGCATTTATCTAATTTGGGTGGTTGTGCTAAATCGCTCATCTGGCTGCTGGAAGACTGTTTCTCATCTGATACGCATTATTCAAAAGCTAAAAACTCGTCTAAAGACGAAAAAAGGCAATCAAACGATTACCTCTAGTTCTTGAAATAATGGTGATCCGAGCAGGACTCGAACCTGCGACCCAGTGGTTAAAAGCCACTTGCTCTACCGACTGAGCTATCGGACCACAAACAATGATATTACAACGGAGATCCGATAATGCAAAATGATGAATGCAATATTATGCCCATTAAAAATAATTGCGTTTATCTCATTATGTTAAGCAAACCAACCTTCCATCACCGATGCCTTCAATAGAATTGTCTGATCGCGTTCCGGCCCGGTAGATATCAAACCTATCTCGACCCCGATCGAATCTGATAGAAATTCGACATACCGACGGGCATTTGCCGGCAGTTTATCGAAATCAGTTGTTCCGAGCGTGTCGGTTTTCCAGCCTTCCAGCGTTTGATATATCGGCTTAATGTCACGAAGTTCCTGCGCCACGGCGGGAAACGTGTCGATTCGCCGGCCGTTTATCTCATAACCGACGCAGACCTTAATTTCATCGAGTTCATCAAGAACGTCCAGTTTGGTAAGGGCAACCGAATCAAATCCGTTCAACTCTGCCGCATACCTTGTCGCGACCGCGTCGAACCAGCCGCAGCGTCTTGGCCGCTTAGTTACGGAACCGTACTCATTTCCGCGTTTGCGGATAAGGTTCGCCATATCTTCCTCGGCATCGATCATCTCGGTCGGGAATGGCCCTTCGCCGACTCTTGTCGCGTATGTGCGGACGATGCCCAAAACACCGCTGATATGATGCGGGGGAATTCCGGCCCCGACCGATGCTCCGCCCGCCGTCGGGTTCGATGATGTTACATACGGATAAGTCCCGTGATCGACATCCAGCAAGGT
>JANMSP010000046.1:0-5606 GCA_031389475.1 Pyrinomonadaceae bacterium | reverse complement strand
TCGACCAAAACCGGCACGCCGAATTTATGCGCCGTCGCGGTCATTTCCTTGATCGGATTTATCGTGCCGAGAGCATTGGAAACATGCGTCACCGCGACCATTTTCGTCCGCTCGTTCAAAAGATTTTCGTACTCGTCAATGATCAGCTCGCCGCGCTCGTTCATCGGGACCACGACGATCTTCGCACCCTTTTCCTCCGCCAAGACCTGCCACGGAATGATATTGGCGTGATGCTCCATCGCCGACACCAAAATTTCGTCGCCTTCGCCAATGAACTTTCTCCCATAGGAATATGCAACCAGATTAACGCCTTCGGTCGTCCCGCGAACGAAGATGCACTCCTTAGCTTCCTTCGCATTTATAAAACGCTTCACCTTTTCACGGGCGGCTTCGTAAGCGGTCGTCGCGTGCTGAGAAAGATAATGCACGCCGCGATGGATATTCGAATGCTCTTCCGCCAAATACTTCGCACCGCGTTCGATAACGAGATTCGGAACCTGCGAAGACGCTCCGTTATCCAGATACACAAGCGGCTTTCCGTTCACCGTCTGCGACAGAACAGGGAAATCTTTTCGAATTTTTTCTACGTCCCAATTGCTCATTGTTTGTACTGCTGTTTTCATGTAATCACCAAAGCGATTTTCAACGCTTTACTTATTTCACCTAACTTACCGGATGAAAGTTGACCCACGTAATTAGTCAAAACCGATTTATGCAAACTGAATAGTTCATCACATCGCACGCAACTATGATGTTTCAAACCTTCGCCAATCCCGATCCCCACTTCTGTTTTAATTCCCAAACAATTTGAATAAACCGGAGCGCATATGACCGTTGAATAGCCCGAATCGATCACTTCTTGTCGTCCCAAAACCAGAAAAATTCGAAAATTCTTCGGATCTCGTTTTGTCGGTTTGGAAACTCTATAAAGTTCGCCACGCCTTACCATTGCGCCTGAAACTCCAAGGTTTCCTCGACTTGAGCATTAATTAAATCGGCATTTTCATTAATGATTTGAATATCGCGCTCATTCAAAAGCTGCGGCTTTTCTTTGGAAACATATTCCAAAAGGGCCGATTCAACAATTGCCGAACGCATATTCTTTTTTCCGGCCAAAGCGTCTATTCTTATCAACAATTCTTCCGGTAGCGTTACTGATGTTCTAACTCTCATATAATTTTGTTTCCAAATTTTCAATCCCAATTCGAATGTCCGTCACCTTCCAAAAACGTCGTTCACCGCGAATTTTAACTCTGGTAAAAGCGGCGATGAAATTTCGTCGCCATTTCTAAAAACGCCGACCGATGCCAGAACATTTCCCTGTAGCCGTGAGATTTCAATAACTTCCGCAATCGGTTCACAAATCCAATATTCCTTGACGCCGAAACGTGCATATGTTTGACGCTTAATTATCTGGTCACGCCGCACATTTTCCGAGCCGGGCGATAAGATCTCGATGGCCAAGTCAGGAGCACCGACAATATGAATGCCTGAAGCTATTCGAGAAATTCTTTCCTTGGCAATAAATACAAGATCGGGTATCGCACTGTTGTATTCGTCAAAAATCACACCAGGACGAAACCAAATTTTTCCAAACGAATTTACTGCAACATAATTTTCGAAGGCACATATCAAATTTCCAAGTATTTCTTGATGCCTCAGCGAGGGATGTTCAGACACAAGAATTTTGCCTTCCAACAATTCATAAACCTTAAAATTCTCGTTTGTTATTGCGAGAAGGTCAGAAGTTGTTTGCATTTTTTGTCCTGAATTCATAATTTCTAAGCGAGATTCCCGCTTTACGCCTCCAGATTTGTGTTCAAACGATTCAGCACCGCTTCGTCCAGTTCTTTTTTGATCGATTCGATGCCGATCTTGTTAATAATTTCCTCCGCAAAACCATAAGTCAGCAAATTCCGCGACAATTCCGGATTCAGCCCACGACTTAACAAATAAAACACCTCTTCTTCCTCTAGCTGCCCGACGGTCGCTCCGTGCGCGCATTTTACGTCGTCGTTAAATATCTCGAGCTGCGGCTTTGTATCGACTCGGGCGTCGTTCGACAGCAGCAGGTTTTTATTGGATTGTTTAGCGTCCGTTCCCGATGCGTTTTCTCTTACGAAGACTTTGCCGTTGAATACGCCGCGAGACTTGTCATTTAAAACACCTTTGTAATTTTGATGCGAAACGCAGTTCGGAACGGTGTGGTCGATAATCGAATGAGTGTCCGAATGCTGCGAAGACTCCAACATGTAAAGCCCATCAACAAACGCTTCGCCGCCCTCGGCGGTAAATTTCACGTCAATATCGTGCCTCGAAAGCTGCGCCCCAATATTGATGCTCGTCGAATTATAGAGACTTCCGCGTCCCAGGCTGACCTCGGTAGTGCCGATGTGAAAAGCTTCCGCCGATTCTTTCTGCACGCGATAATGCGTCAAATTCGCATTATCCTCGACAATTATTTGAATTGCCGCATTGGTGAAATTCTTCGCCTCGCCTGCATAGCTTTCGACGATCGTCGCCTTGCTTCCGGCTTCGGCGATCACCAAAATATGCGGAAAAATCGCCGTACCGTCCAGCGCTTTGAATTCAAATGTGATCGGCTCAGCAACGCTTGTGTCCTTCGGTATCGTAACGCAAATAATTTCGGCAAATGCCGCATTCAAGGCGGTAAATCCATTCCGCTCGTAGTTAAAGTTATTTAAGAGTTTTTCAAACCGCTCATCGGCAATAGAACCAGGTGAAATTACTTTTACGCTCCAATTTTCGTTCGCCAGTCTGCCGGTGTTAGTGTACTTCCAGTCTTCATGCCTGACAGTCGGGAAACCATTTTCATTGAAAAATCGAAATGCCTTCTCTTTAAATGTTTTTACAGAAGCACTATTTTCCGAAAGCAAACTCTCTCTAAATTGTTCCGTAAATTGATTTACAGTTACGGGTTGTGATGAAACCATTTTCTTAAAATACCTTTACTAAACAAAATTTCTTGTCATCTGCACTGCGGTGGGCCATGAATGCAAGAAACGCAAAAGAAGCAAAAGACGGCTCAACGGCATTACTGAACATTTAAATCTCCTTTCATACTTATAAATTTTTCAAAAATCCAGCGAAAACTATAAGCAACAGCTTCGGTAAACGCCACGATTATGAGAATAATTACGAACACAATAAGATAAGCTTCGAAAACGGAATTGACTAAATTTCCCGTAACAAAAACCGAAAGTTCCTGCGGCGAATAATTTACGACATTGCGCTTTGTTTCCTGATCGCTTAAATATCCGGCGTACGCGGCAGGCAAGCTGAACAAGCCGACCGCTAAAACTCGCGACAAAATATTTAAAGCTAAATCTCGAACCATAAACAAGGGGATATTTCCTATTTCGCCGCGCCTTTTACCCAATCGTACCCTTTTTCCTCAAGCTCGTAAGCGAGTTCCTTTCCGCCTTCTTTTACGATCCGGCCGTTTGCCAAAACGTGAACGACATCCGGCACGATAAAATTGAGCAGCCGCTGATAATGCGTGACGAGAATGATCGCGTTGTCGGCACTTCGCAGTTTGTTGACGCCTTCGGCGACGATCCGCAGTGCGTCGATGTCGAGGCCGGAATCGGTTTCGTCTAAAACAGCCAGTTTTGGTTCGAGCACCGCCATTTGCAAAATTTCGTTGCGCTTCTTCTCGCCGCCGGAAAAGCCTTCGTTGACCGAACGCTTAAAAAATTGCGGGTCCATATCGACGATCTTTGCCTTTTCTTTCAAATAATCGTTGAATTCTAGCGGATCAAGCTCCTCAAGGCCGTGATGCTTCATCTTCTCGTTATACGCAAGCCGCAAAAACTGCGAGTTCGATACGCCCGGAACTTCTACCGGATATTGAAACGCCATAAACACGCCTTCGCGGGCGCGTTCATCCGGTTCGAGTTCGAGCAGGTTCTTGCCTTCATACAGCACCTCTCCTGAAATCACCTCATAGGTCGGATGCCCGGCCAAGACCTTCGACAACGTCGATTTGCCCGATCCGTTCGGTCCCATGATGGCGTGAACTTCGCCCTTATTGACCTGTAAATTCAGGCCCTTCAATATTTCTTTGCCTTCGATACCGGCATGCAGATCTTTGACTTCTAATAACATTTTAATTATTTTCCACCGTAGCTATTGAGTTCTAATACTTTTGCCTGGCCGTTTTCGCCGCCGACATCAAAATAAAAATGCCGGATCTTGCCAAACATAAACGTATCTTCTAAAAAATCGACCAAACCCGTTTCTATATCATAAATTGCACCGATCAAGGCGATCTGTTCTTTCTCGATCATCTCGCGCAGTACCACGCTTTGCTCGATAATATTTTCAACGCTTCGCTTTACCTGAATACGCGACACCTTTTCGACAAACTCCGCGTTTTGCGAATTCCTGTCTTCGGTAACCGTTCGCTCGTAATAGACGGACGGCTGAATTTTATTGAGCAGCGTCGAAAGATTTCCCATTTGCACATTGTCGCAAGCACCGCGAATGGCTCCACATTTTGTATGGCCGAGCACGACAAGCAGCTTGGAACCCGCGAGATTACAGGCGAATTCCATGCTTCCCAAAATATCTTCATTGATCACGGTGCCCGCGATGCGAATACTAAAAATTTCGCCGAGGCCCTGATCAAAAATAAGTTCCGCCGACGTGCGACTGTCGATGCAGCTCAAAACAGTCGCGAAAGGAAATTGCCCATCGACCGTTTCGTTAACCTGTTGCAGCAGATTACGATTGATCTTCAAGTTATTAACGAAACGATAATTCCCCTCACGCAAATATTCGAGGGCCAATTGCGGAGTCGTGTTTGCCTGAGTATCTTTCGTATGCGTCCTCATCTATCTTCAAACATAAATTTCGCCCTTCAAATAGAGGGTCGCATTTCCGCCGATCCTGACGCGGTCGCCCTTCGATTCGCAGAAAAGCTCGCCGCCGCGTTCTGAAACCTGCCGTGCAAAAAGCTTATCTTTGCCCAACTGTTTCGCCCAATATGGAATAAGGCTGCAATGGATCGCGCCAGTCACCGGATCTTCCGGAATACCGATCCGCGGAGCGAACATCCGCGAGACAAAATCCGAATCATCGCCGGGAGCGGTCACGATTACCTCATCAAATTCGATTTTCGCCAATGCCGCCTGATCTGGTTCAAGCGCCCTGATGTCGCTCTCGCTCTCCATCAGCAAAAACACCATATTGCCCTGCGATTCCCACATCCGCAGCGGAACTTTGCCGACGGCCTGGGCCAATTCTGCGCTCTGCTCGATCTCATTCATCGGGTAGCTCGGAAAATCCAAGATCATCAGATCGCCGTCTTTCGCCACAGCCAATTCGCCGCTCCGGTCCGAGTGAAATTTGATGTAACTTTCTTCCAGATTCAAACAGTTGAAAATAACGTACGCGCTAGCCAGCGTCGCGTGCCCGCACAGATTTACTTCGATCGTCGGCGTGAACCAGCGAATGTGATATTTATCGCCTTCCTTAACGAAAAAAGCGGTCTCGGAAAGGTTGTTCTCAGCCGCGATCTTCAGCATCGTCTCGTCCGGCAGCCATTCCGCTAGAGGAACGACCGCCGCCGGATTCCCGCCGAA
>JANMSP010000025.1:0-16135 GCA_031389475.1 Pyrinomonadaceae bacterium | reverse complement strand
AAATTCCCGATTCGCTTTTTTTGGTCTAAAGCAGATCGTCCCCTCTCGCCCGCAGGGAACGCCGCCAGAGTTCTCGGTACGAGGTGAATCTGGAAATTATCGCGTTTAACTGATAACGCTGTGAATATGTCATGGCGCGGTTATCGGAAACGCGTTTGATGTATGATTCAAGCCGCGCACGAGCCTCCAAAGGCGGACGCTTTGTCGCTCCGTTAAAATATATGTCAAAATCGATTTTGAGCTTGCGTACATCGTCCTCAAGTTTTGAGATTTGCTTATCGATCGAGGCGGCGTCCTCAACCCGTTTGGAGGTCGAACGATATAATTTATTTCCGATTGGCTGCATGGTTTTGTCCTTGGTGTGATTTTAGAAAAGTAGGAAATATCCTTTAATATAAAGACATTCATTAAAAACGAACTTCCACATTTTACGGGCGATTCAGTTAAAATATATTTATGAATAATTCGGGTGCGGTTCTGCGAGATTTGCCGTCGATTGATGAAATACTGACAGCCGAATCCGTTCAAAACATGCGAGATGAATTAGGCGGATCGCGTTTAGCTGCAATGGCGCGGACAGCGGTTGAGTCGTTAAGAATCGAAATTCAGGGCCATAAATCAGATGCCGAAAACGGAATTGATAAGTGTTCACGCCCGGCACTTTTAGAGACGGCGATCGAGAGATTGAAAATCATTCGGGCGAATGAGCAGGCCTCAAGATTGCGAAGAGTTATCAACGCCACCGGTGTCATTATACACACTAATCTCGGCCGTGCGCCACTTTCTGAAAACGCAAAAGATGCTCTTCTGCGTGAAGCGTCCGGTTATTGCACTCTCGAGTATGATACTAAAACCGGAAAACGTGGAAAACGCGGTGCTCACGCCGAAAGCCTGCTGGCCGAAATCACGGGGGCAGAGAGCGCATTGATCGTGAATAACTGCGCTGCGGCAGCGTTTTTGATTTTGAAGGTGTTCGCGAGCGGCGGCGAGGTGATCGTTTCCCGCGGGGAATTGGTCGAGATCGGCGGCGATTTTCGCGTCCCCGATGTTTTGGAGCAGTCGGGAGGGGTTCTGAAGGAAGTCGGCACTACGAACCGGACGAAATTGCGGGATTACGAAAACGCCATCGGTGCAAATACGTCGATGATCTTACGAGTTCACCCTTCGAACTATAAGATCGTCGGATTTACGGAAAAGCCGAAGCTACGCGAGTTAGCGGATATTGCGCATCGAAACCGCATACTTCTTTATGAAGACGCAGGTTCCGGCGCAGTTTTCGATCTCGGCAAATACGGCTTGGATGACGAGCCGGTGATCGGCCAATCGATTGCGGCGGGGGCAGACATTGTAAGTTTCAGCGGCGATAAACTGCTCGGCGGGCCGCAATCCGGATTGATTGTCGGCCGCGCAGATTTGATCGAGCAAATTCGCAGGCACCCGCTTTATCGAGCACTCCGCGTCGATAAACTTGCTTATGCGGTTCTGGAAGCAACGCTTAATTCATTCCGGCGCGAATCGTCCCTCGTTGATATTCCGGTGTTGAGATTGCTTTCCGCGACTTCGGATGAACTTGAGGAGCGGGCAAATTCGTTTGCACAGAAAGTGCGCGAATATCTCGGCTCGAATTCGGAACTGCAAATTGATGTTGTTTCAGGGAATTCGGTGATTGGCGGCGGAGCGGCACCGTACGTCAAGCCGTTGACCACACTGTTGATGCTGAGTCACGCGAAACTGTCAGCGAGAGAAATCGAATATCGCCTGCGGTCGGCGGAAACTCCAGTTATCACTCGAATCACGGATGATAAAATCTTGATCGATTTGCGCACCGTTTTTGAAAGTGAACAGTTCGAACTTCTGGAAGCCTTGAAGAGAATTGCCTGATATTACCGTTTGCGGCGAAACTCATTCATGAATTCGATTAACCGTTCGACGCCTTCAATCGGGAAAGCATTATAGATCGAAGCCCGGACACCGCCGACCGATCTATGCCCCTTAAGTCCGTCCATTCCCAAAAGTGTCGCTTCATTACAGAATTGAGATTCGAGTTCTGGAGACGGCAGTCGGAACGTGACATTCATCACCGAACGCGCCGAACGGTCGGCATGGCCGGAATAATAGCCGCCGCTGGCATCGATCGCTTCGTAAAGAATCGCTGCTTTCGCCTCATTTATTTTCTGCATCGCTTCCATTCCGCCCTGCTCTTTTAGCCATTCGCATACGAGGCTCACCAGATAAATCCCCCAGGTGTTGGGCGTATTAAGCATCGAATCGTTTTCGGCGTATTTCCTGTAATCGAGCAAAGGCGGCAAATTTTCCGAGATTTTCCCAAGCATATCGTCGCGGATTATCACGAGCGTAACGCCGCTCGGCCCGATATTCTTTTGCGCGCCGGCGTAAATCAGCGCATATTTATTTACACTAAGCGGCTTGGAAAGAATGTTCGATGACGCATCGCAAACTACCGGAATGCCGCCTCCGTCGATCTCATATTTGAACTCAACGCCTTCGATAGTTTCATTCGATGTGTAATGAATGTAGCGGGCATCAGGATCAAAATTCAGGTCGCTTTGATTCGGAACAGATTTGAAACCGCTTTCCGCGGCCGAAAAAACAGCCTTTGCACCGCCGAAACGTGTTGCTTCCGCCAGTGCTTTTACGCCCCAGGCACCTGTCACTAAATAATCGGCGGTTTCGGTGCGTGAAAGAAAATTCATCGGAACCATCGAAAATTGCAGGGTCGCACCGCCTTGCAGGAAAAGAACGTGATAATTGTCCGGCACCTTCAGTAGATCTCGTATGCCTTGTTTTGCAGCCTCTAAGATTGCTCCGAAATGTTCGGAACGATGGCTGATCTCCATCACGCTCATCCCAATGCCGTTTAGCGACAGCATTTCCGCTTTTGCTTTTTCAAGCACGGAAACGGGCAAAACAGCCGGCCCCGCACTGAAATTGTAAATCCTGTCGGCCATTTGTATTTATGTGAAATGATTAGGTCGATCAAAATTGATAAGATAACATATTCCTGCACTGTGCCGAATTTGAATACTTTCCCGTTTCAAAGGAAAATTATTGCCCGCTTCAATTTTTGCGCAATTGTGAGGTAAAATAAACATACGCAATAAACCCTTTATTCACTAAAGGCATCTCAGTTTGGCGTTTCTTTTTTTAGAATCTTTCGGAGGATCTCAATGTTTCAAAAAAAATATTTCACGTTTCTTTTGCTGGGTGCATTCTTTTCGATAGGCGGCTCGACGGTTTTTGCACAAACGGCACCGGTTTCAGGACGAATCGAGATGAAAAAAACCGATGGGTCTTCTGTTCCGGTTGCCGCTGCTCTTATCGAAGCTTATCGAGTTGATATAGGAGGAAAAGGGCCGACCGATAAAACCGATAAAAAAGGCTATTTTAGTTTTGCTGGACTTCCGCTTGGGGCCACATATGTTCTGTCGGTAAGTGCGCCCGGTGCAAAACCTGGAATGTTTCCCAACGTGAGAGCTGGCAAAGAGAATATAGTGATCACCTTGGAAGAAGGGGACGGGCGGCGCTGGACGGAGGCTGAGATTAGGGAGGCTATTAGCGGAACAGCGGCAGTTGCTGCGACGGGCAAGGCCGCCCCGCCAAGCCAGGATGAAAAAAAAGCAATGGCAGAACGTGCAAAGCTTGAAGCGGAATATGCAGAAAAAAAGCAGAAAGCCGAGGGAAATAACGCGATCTTTGCCCGTACTTTGGCAGACGGAAACAAGGCATTTGGCGAAAAAAAATACGACGTTGCGATCGCAAATTACACTGAGGGAGCAAATGCCGACCCCACTTTTATCGGAAGCGCTCCGACATTTTTTAACAACAAAGCCCTTGCTTTAAAGCTGCGCGGAAGTGATTTGTATAATCTCTCCGTTAAAACATCCGACACCGCCGAAAGAACAGCGCTTCAAACGAAAGCGAAGCAAGACTTACAGGATTCTCTTGCGTCATTTATGAGTTCCTGGAAGCTTTTGAAGGATGCCCCCGCTGCTGAAATCGGTGATAAAGTCAACTATGATAAGGTAAAGTACGGGGCATTGAACGGCTTAACCGAGCTTTATCCTGTTCTCATTATTACGAAAACACCGATTGCGCAGCCGGCTGAGGCTAAGGAAGTATTTGATGCATATGCATTGGTCGAATCGGACGCCGCAAAGAAAGCGAAAGCTCAAATCGCGCTCGGCGACATAATGCTCGGTGCAGGAGAGTCCGACATGGCGATCGCCGCTTACCGGGTCGTGCTCGAAACTTCCCCGGAAAATCCGGACGCTCTTGCTGGGTTGGGCTTGAGTTTGGTCAGCTTAGGCTACATAAAAGAAGAAGCCGCAGCGGGTTCGGGCAAGGCGCAGTTTCAGGAAGGTATGAACGTCCTGCAGAAATTCGCCACGACCGCTCCTGATAACCATAAATTTAAGGCGGACGTGGTCGCGACCATCGAAGATTTGAAGAATGTTCAAAAGGTTACGCCTCAGAAAGTTACATCGACCAAGAAGAAGAATTAAGGTTTTCGTAATTCAAATATATAATGGCTGTACTTTGATCAAAGTACAGCCATTTTTATGAGATTTAGAATAGAGAAAATCAAGGAAGCCGATTTATCGACGGTCGTAACTTTGGCACATGAATTTGCCCAATATGAGAAGTTAACGGAATTTTGCGAGATTAATGAAGCGAAACTCCGGCAAGCAATGTACGGGAATAATGGATTTGTCGAGGGCATCATTGCGTTCGAGGAAGGCCGTGCAGTCGGGTACGCTTTGTTCTATCCGAGCTTTTCGAGCTTTCGCGGTGAGCGTGGTTTTTATCTGGAAGACATATTTATAAGTAACGATTTTCGTGGCCATGGCCTGGGCCGAATGATGCTTAGCGAAATCGCTAGAATCGCACGTGCAGAAGGATTCGAGCGAATCGATTTTCAGGTGCTGGACTGGAATAAGACGGCGATAAATTTTTATGAAAAATTAGGAGCGGTCGGTAATTTTGACGAAAGCCATTTCAAGTTTTCAGGCAAGGCCTTCGAGAATTTAGCGGCGCACAATTAGGGACTAATTCCGCTTGCAGAAGCCTGACCGTTAGGGAGGGCTTACGGATTGAAGTAAACAGTTTCTTGTCAGAACCGCGAGCGGTAGCGACCGGGGCTCTTTATTCTTTACCGCCTACTACTCTCAATCGTCAACCGCTAAGAAAGCCCTCCCTAATGGTCAGGCTTCTGCCCCGGATAACAAAACCTCTAAGAAAGCCCTCCCTAACGGGCAGGCTTCTGCCCCGGATAACAAATTTTCTGTCACAAATCTTCATTGCCCGGTGTGTTTCTAATGTAAATCAGCTAAAACATCGAGGTTTGTGGAGGTATATTCATGCGGAAAAGTAATGTATTCGGTTTGATAAATTTGGCATTGATCGTTTTCGTTTTCGGCTCGTACGTGATCGTCGCCCAAACGGTCACGACAGGTAATTGGAAGGCAAGTACAAAGGAAGAGACGGCTGATAAGATTCACCTGTCGTTCGTACGCGACACGGATAACGGCAGCAGGAATCAGCATGGATCGAGTTTTGAATACTCCGATCTTCAAGGCCTCACGCGCGATCAGGCTCAAAATGGAAAGGTCAGCTTCCGAATGGTCCGCGAAGCCGGGACGATCGAATGCGAAGGCTCGTTTACAAATGGGAAAGGTTTCGGCACATATCGTTTTACAAGTAATAAGGCGTACGCCGACGCGATGAAAAGCCGCGGCTTCGATTTTGAATCGTCGAAACACAGCAGCGGCGATCAGTTGGAGAACAGGCTATTCACCGCCGCGGTTTTGAATGTGACGACCGCATTTGCGGACGATCTGCTTTCGGCTAACTTTGGAAAATTGGACGTGGATGACCTTTTTAAGGCTTCAATTTTCAAGATCACGCCGCAGTTCATGTCCGAAATGAAGGCGACCGGATTTCCCGATCTCGGAATGGAAGAACTGGTAAAAGCCCGCATTTTTAAGATCGATGCCGCTTATGTCAAGCAAATCCATGAGATCGGATATTCCGACCAGGATTTTGAGGGACTCGTGAAATTCCGCATTTTTAAGGTCACGCCTGAATTTCTGAGCGACCTGAAGAATCAAGGATTTACCGATCTTTCATCAGAAGATGTAGTTAAATTCCGGATCTTCAAACTGGACCCCGAATTTATCCGCCAGGCTAAGGCCGAAGAACCGAACATCACGGTCGAACAACTTGTTCAAAAGCGCATCGGCGTACGCAGAAGATAAAATAATTATACCGTTCAAATAATCGCCAAGAGCCGGACCGATCCGGCTCTTGTGTAATTTAAGCCTACTAATTTTCCGATTTGTTGCACACATAAAATGCTTGACAATGTATGCAACAAATAGGAAAATGATACGGCGTATGTTGACGTTGGCTTGATCTTTGAAAATTCGATTTAACAATAATCAGTGGGACAGTGGGACAGTGGGACAGTGGGACAGTGGGACAGTGGGACAGTGGGACAGTGGGACAGTGGGACAGTGTTTTTTTGTAGACGTTCGGGCCAGCGGTGGTAATTGCGCAAGACACCCAAAATCGGAACCTCTGCAAATCGGAGTTCACGGCAAATACGCGGCTGCATCCTTAGAGAGTCTGATTGCAATTGGAGTGCGCGGGCAATAGACTCTAGGTATGCAGAGCGTTGCGGAACGGAAGGAAGTACCGAAAAGCATTTTGGTGGTGGACGATCATGAGGACATCCGCTCGATGATGCGGCTGACGATCGAAAATTTCGGCTATACCGTGATCGAAGCAGCCGGGCCCTACGACGCGATCGAAAAGGCCGAAAAATTTCAGCCGGATTTGATCCTGATGGACATCGGCCTGCCGCTGCTGGACGGTTTATCGACCGCGAAGGTGATATTCGATCTCGAACACTGCGGGGAAATACCGATAGTCGCCGTGACCGCATACCGCGACATCCGCGATCAGGCTTCGAAGGCCGGATGTGTCGATGTACTATATAAACCTATCGAACCGGAGCGGCTTGAGCAAATCCTTCACCAACACCTCGACGCTTAATCAAATTGTTTCTTGAACTCTTCAAACGTCTCTTTTAACGAGGCAAGCTCGCCGTTGAGCCGCTCGACTTCCTGTTCGAGCTTGTCGATCCGTTCGTTGGTTTGCCCACCGGTGGCCGGGCGTTCGCGTGGGAGGTTCAAACTTTCGATATCTATCTCACCAGCCAGAAGATGAGCATAACGGGCTTCTTTTTGGCCGGGCTGGCGTTCGAGTTTGATGATCAGCGGCTCATCGCGGCGGGAAAGATCGTCCAAGGTTTCCTGTACTTCGCCAAGGCCTGAAAATTCGAAAAGCCTGCCCGTACGTTCGCGAATCTCGCCGATGGTCTGCGCACCGCGCAAGAAAAGCACTGCAAGTACCGCAACGGCGGGCGGCTCCAATTCGAAAACGCTCGGCAGCATATGCTTGTATTTCACCGTCCGGCTGGTGCTTCCGTAATAAAGATAGACGAGATTTTTATCCCGCAGACTATCGACCGCACCAAGGATCGCTGTGTCATCGAGCGACATGACCGGGTCGCGGTTGCTCTTTTGGTTGCACGCAGCTGTTAGGGCGTTCATCGTGAGAGGGTAATATTCGGGCGTGGTCAACTGTTTCTCGACCAAACTGCCAAGAACGCGGATTTCGGTTTCGGATAGTATTTGCGGCATATAAATTCACACTAGCTTAATACATTTCCGCCCTGATGTTTAGTGAACTACAATCGATCTGTGAATATTTTAGTGGCCCGCACCGCAGAAGAGATTGCCTTCGCTTACGAGAAGCTGTCAGCGTCAAAAATAATAGGCTGCGATACGGAAACATCTGGGCTGAGTGCCAAATACGGCAGACTTTTCTCCGTCCAATTTTCGGACGGTGAATTCAATGTGCTGGTTCCGGTTAGCGAAAATGTGCCGCTCGGAATATTGGCGGGAATTCTCGAAGACGCGGCAATTATCAAAATATTTCACAACGCAAAATTCGACCTCGATTTTCTTCGTGAGAACGGATACGGAGTGCGAAACGTTTTCGATACAATGATAGCCGAAAAGGTTTTGACGCGCGGGGCTAACCAGTCCGCTTCACTAGCCGAAACATTGTACCGCTACTTCGCCGTCGATCTGGATAAGTCGCAGCGGACGAAATTCAACCGTTCGTGGAATGGAATCTGGACGGAAGAACTTGTCGACTACGCGCTATCCGACGTCGTTTATTTGCCGAAATTAATGAACGAGCAAAATCAATGGATCGAGAAACTCGGGCTTCTAGATATTTACGCCGGGCAGATCGCGAAAATGCACGCTCAATTTACCAGCGGTGGTAAGCCGGATGGCCTTCCTTGACGGCAACAAAAGTTCCCCGGCACGTATCGCAAATCTTGCCGTTTGCAATTAATTCGGCTTCGACAACCGCGCGATTTTCAGTCGATTCTACGACTCTCGCTTTTAAAGTTATCAGTGCATCGCTCGGTGTGGGGCGAAAAAGTTTGACGTGAAACTCGGCGGTCACGGTACACGCGGCCTGATCGGCACCTGCTTTCTTCATCAGGTGGTACGCGGCTGCCCAATTTGAATGGCAATCGAGCAATGCACCGATTATTCCGCCATTTAAGACACCTGGTAACGCCTCGTGGTGCGGTTCGGCCCGCCATTCGGCGACGAACTCATCGCCATCTGTAAAACTACGAATACGAAGGCCCTTCTCGTTTTTCGGCCCGCAACCAAAGCAAATACCGTCTGGTGAGTAAATTTCCTGTATGGATTTTTCGTTATTCATATTTTTCCGTTCTTTTGATGAAAGATTCGCACGAGCTGCGATAAATTTCAAATTTGGCTGAACTCTCTATTTATTAGGCATCCGAAACTTGCCGTATTTATTAGAAATATCGTAAATTAAACACGCTTCCTAGTCTTTCCAATCAATTTCGGAGGATCTTATGTTGACGCTTCTCGCGATTGTTTTCCTCGCATGGCTCGTGTTCGGGTACTTTGCCTACGGGCGTTGGGTCGCGAAACAGTTCACACTTGACGATGCCAACGAAACTCCGGCAAATGCAGTAAACGACGGCGAAGATTTTGTTCCCGCGAGACCGTTTTACCTTTTCGGTCAGCATTTTTCGGCTATCGCGGCGGCCGGGCCGATTGCAGGGCCGATCATCGCGTGCGTCGCATTCGGGTGGCTGCCGTGTCTTGTTTGGATTGCACTTGGCGTGGTTCTCATCGGTGCCGTACATGATTTTGCGGCGTTGGCTTCGTCCGTCAAGCACGGTGCGCAGTCAATCGCCGAGATTACAAGGGAAAAGCTCGGCATAGGTGCGGGGCGTGCGATGATGGCTTTTATCTGGATCGCCCTTATATACGTGATCGTGGCGTTTACCGATATTACAGCTGGGACGTTCGTTTCCGGCGATGATGCCCTGACTGGCGAAACCGCTTTTAATCCGGGCGGCGCGGTGGCGTTCGCTAGCGTTATGTATCTCCTCCTATCCATCATTCTCGGCCTCGTCGAACGATACTTAAAGCCGCCGCTGTTGCTTTCGACCATTATTTTCGTGCCCGCGACATTTGCTCTTTCTTATATTGGTACACAGTTTTCATATGTTCTCAATTTTGGCCATCTAAGCTGGTCGATCTTGATATTGATCTACTGCATCGCTGCTTCGCTTGTTCCCGTTTGGGCGCTTTTGCAGCCTCGCGGGTATCTTGGCGGTTTCGTGCTGTATGCGGCGATCGCGGTCGGCGTCGTCGGGGTTTTCTTTGGCGGATATTCGATTGAGCAGCCGGCGTTCAAATCGTTAGATGTCGGCGGAATGACCGGCATGTTATTTCCATTTTTGTTCGTGACTATAGCCTGCGGAGCGTGTTCTGGGTTTCACGGCCTTGTGTGTTCCGGAACGACTTCGAAACAGATCGATAAGGAATCGCACGTGCGGCCGGTCGGCTACGGCGCAATGCTCGCCGAAGGATTTGTTGCATTCATTGCTCTTGTGACAGTGATGATCGCCTCGAAGGAAATGCTTTTCGCACCCGATGGAAAAGCTCTTTCAGCGGGCAAGATCTACGGTAATGGCATCGGGAATTTCCTGACGCTCCTTATCGGCCGTGAAAATCTGTCGTTCGCGATTACCTTTGGTGCGATGGCGTTTTCGACCTTTGTTTTCGACACGCTCGATGTTTGTATGCGGCTTGGTCGTTACATCGTGCAGGAGCTTTTCGGCATTCCGGGAAGAATCGGAGCAGTCATTGGAACGCTGGTTACGGTTGCACTGCCTTTCGTCCTGATCTTTTTTGCCAAGCCCGGTTCGTACCTCGATTTCTGGACGTTGTTCGGTGCGTCGAACCAAATGCTCGCCGCATTGACTCTTTTGTCGATAACGGTCTGGCTTCACAAGGCCCGTAAACGAATTGCCTTTACGCTGCTGCCGATGCTTTTCGTTTTGATAATTACCTTATGGGCGCTCGGCCTGATGGTTTACGGGAATCTAAGTACGACGATGGGTTTTGATATAAAACTCATTAATGGCGTTTCCTCGCTTGCGTTGATTTTGCTGGCGATCTATTTGGTTGTTACTGCGCTTTTGAAATTGCGCGGCGAAAAGATAGATATGATCGAAGCGGAAATTTTCTAGCCGCGCTTGATAGGAATTTTATCCAGCGTGCGGGTTGTGTGTTCCGTAACGCTCATGGCGGGTTCATGATAGCCGTCAAGCTGTCCGGTTATTTTTGCGGGAAGCTGTACAGGAGGCACGAACTCCGGCGAATCATTTCGTCTGTTCAATTTTGCATCGATCAGTTTCGGCACCTGGCTGAGAAGCGTGTAGCAGATCCCAAAGACCGCAGCGAGATACACGATAGCGATTAAAACGACCACATTGGACGCAACGTCTTTGCTTAACAGCACTGCAACTAACCCTACAAGAATCCCGAGTCCAAACATAACGACGAGGAAAAGCGTCGTCAGAATGTTGTCCAGCATCTTGCCGGGCGTGCCGTGCTTGTCCTCTTCTTTTGCCAGCTTATCACCACAATTTTTGCAGTATTTGAGGTCGGTGGTAATCGCGGTGCCGCAGTTTGAGCAATACATATTTCTTTTCACTGGAAGCAATCGTGGGAACTATTTAGTGCATCGGGACGCACGTCCAGGGTAGATTCGAAGCTTAAGATTTAAGAGGCCCGATCTTTTCTTCAAGGAAGTTTGTCAGATCATCGACCGCTTCGATATGGACGGGCTTGCCCTGCCATGCCTTGATCGCGAAAACGACTAGCATACACATAGTTACGATCGAGAAAATAAAGCTTCCCAGATCCGCCAGGCCACCGACGATTCCGAGGATGGATGTAATTATCAAAATCGCTAAATGAGCCGCCAATCCCTGCGAGGCATGGAACCTTACCTTCGCTTCTTCCTTTGGCACTACCAGCAGAAGTATCAGCCCGGCGACCAGGCCTATATAAAACGGCAGGTAGGGCAAACCGATCAAAAACTTCTCCGGCATACCGATCTTCGCCACCTTTCGGCCCGACGCGGCATTCATTTCGGAAAACGGGGGAGCATGATAAAGCGGAGCCGCTGCCTGTTGCTGATTCGTCTGCCAATAAGCCGGAAAATCAGCTTGTCCGAATCTGCGTGTCTCTTCTTCAATGATACTCGACGGAGCAGGCGGAAATTCCGCAGTTTTAAATGGCGTTTGCTGCTTAGCAGTCGATGCCGCGGCGGCCTTTGTCCTCTGCGGAAAATCGGGATCGAGTGGATTTGTATCGAATTTCTTTGCCATCGTAATTTCTATTTTACGACATCCTATCCGGTTTAGTTCAAAAATTCTAAACCAAACCCTTTAATCGATTGAGTGGGTTGTCCCATGTCCCACTGTCCCAAGCGTTTTTAATTTTCAAAGATCGATATTTCTAACGGAAACAGGCGATAACTCGCCGTTTTGATTTTGATGGATGTTTCATTGATTGTCAAGCGTTTTATCCATGGAATCTTCTTACGATCCGGGCTGCTAAAACTATTTCCCGATGAGTCTTAGATTGAGGTATAATTTAACCTTATGGAACGCTACGTTATTCGTCTCTTTATTTTCCTCATCGCTTTTGTGATCGGCGTTTGTTTGGTGAACCCCCGATTAATCTTTCTAGAGGAAGAAGAATTTAAGTGCTTCTCATATTCTGTTTCTAAATCCGTTCGGACTGCTCCACAACCAATCAGAAGCTGAGGAGTTTTAAGGCGAAGCCTTTCAGCTATGCAGCTATATTCATTCCCCGCTAATCTTAATCCCGAGTTCACCCAACTGCGACACGTCCACCTCACCCGGCGAATCCATCATTAGGTCTTGAGCGGACGCGGTTTTGGGGAAGGCCATTACGTCGCGGATGTTTTCGGTGCCGCAGAGGATCATGCAGGTGCGTTCGATGCCGGCGGCGAAGCCTCCGTGGGGAGGCGTGCCGTATTCCAGGGCGTCGAGGAAGAAGCCGAATTGGGCACGGGCGCTTTCTAGGGACATTCCGAGGGCTTTGAAATTCAGGGCCTGGATCTCTTTTTGGTGAATACGGATCGAGCCTCCGGCGCATTCGTAGCCGTTGATGACGGCGTCGTAGGCTTTGGCGCGAACTTGTCCGAGCAAGTGGTGCTCGTCGTCATTCTCGACCGCGCGTTTGAAAAGCTCGAGGTCTTCGTCCATCGGCGAGGTGAACGGGTGATGAGCGGCGGTGTAGCGGTCGCTGTCCTCGTCGTGCTCGAACATCGGGAATTCGGTGACGATGAGCGGTTTATAGGCCGTGCGGTCGATAAGGTTTTCGCGTCTTGCGATCTCGTTGCGCAGAGCACCGAGCGCGGCCGCGACGACGGATTTGCGGCCGGCGACGATGAGAACGGCATCGCCTGCTTCGGCTTTTGCGGTGGCAGCGAGTTGGGCGATCTTTTCTTCGCCAAGGACCTTCATTAGCGACGATGTAATGCCCCGGTCGCTACCGCTCGCGGTACTGACAGGAGCGGGCTCGCCGCCAACTTTAACCCAGGCCAAGGCTCCGGCTCCGTAGCGCTTTATAAAATCCTGCAGCTCGTCGAGTTGCTTGCGTGAGTAATCGGCTTTCCCCTTTGCTACGATGCATTTGATCGCACCGGTTCGGGTGTCGGAACGCGGGCTCCCAGCCCGCTCGTCGGCTTCACTGGCGGGCATGGGTGCCCGCGTTCCGACGGCGAGCACTGCCGCGAACGGTGCAAAGTCCGTGTCACCCAAATTGTCGCTCAGATCGATAAGTTCCATTTCAAAACGCAGGTCGGGTTTGTCAGAACCGTAGCGGCGCATTGCTTCGGCGTGGGTCATCCGAGGCCATTGTGCGGGCAGATCGACGCCGATGAGTTTGAAGACGTGGCCGAACATTCCCTCAATCTCGCGGTAGGCCATTTCCTGGTTCGCGAACGACATTTCCATATCGAGCTGCGTGAATTCCGGCTGTCGATCGGCGCGGAGGTCTTCGTCGCGAAAACAGCGGGCGATCTGGTAATACTTATCGAAACCGGCGATCATCGTGATCTGTTTCAGAATTTGCGGCGACTGCGGAAGAGCAAAGAATTTTCCGGTGTGGATTCGCGAAGGCACGATAAAATCACGCGCTCCTTCCGGCGTAGATTTTAGAAGAATCGGCGTTTCTATTTCGATAAAACCGCGCGTGTCGAAATATTCGCGAATCCGAGAAACGGCCTTCGCACGCATCCGAATATTATGCTGGAGCTGCGGTCGTCGAAGGTCGAGATAGCGATATTTTAGCCGCGTGTCTTCGCTGGCGAGATTTTCCGAACCGGCAACCTCAAGCTGGAACGGCGGCACTTTCGCGTCGTTCAATATCAAAATTTCCGAAGCTTTTATTTCAATATCTCCGGTCGCAAGCTTCGCGTTATGGGTACCTTCTGAACGCGAAACGACTTCTCCCTTAACGGCGATGACGAATTCACCGCGCAGATTTTTGGCCTTCGCGTGAGCATCGCCTGCCATTTCTTCGCTCACAACGATCTGCGTCAAACCTTCGCGGTCACGCAAATCAATAAAGGTAAAAACACCAAAGTCGCGCTTCTTAGCGACCCAGCCCATTAAAATGACCTGAGTGCCGACGTCCGATTCGCGTAAGTCGCCGCAGGTGTGTGTTCGCTCCAAATTTCCTAGTGTGTCCAACATAAAAATTCTACCAGCGTCCGGAACGCGTCAGTAGGCCACAGGTGTCAGTAGCCCGCACGAAGTAAGGGCTTTCTTTGCCCGACCGTCGATACCTCGCGCATATCAACTCAACTTTTTCTCCCGTTCAAACTCGACCGATCCCCCATCCTGCCCGTTCACAACATAATCAACAGCCGCTTCGATATGTTTTTCTGTCCACAGATACCGTGTACTTCCATGTCTCGACCACGGCTTAAAATCCGGCGGGATCGCACTGGAAGTCTTAAGTGCCTTTGTCGAAAATGCCTTAAATGAATCCATCATTCGTTCAACTTTTCCTGAATTTCCGACAACGAGGTGAACATGATTCGTTCTTACATTCAAAGCATAAAGCGAATATTCACGAACAATACACAAATCGCGGATCGCTTTTTCAACCAGCGTTCGCATATTAGGTGCAAGAATGAAGGGCGGAGCCTTTGCTTGACGGGATTCCGCAATTTCAAGCCGCTTGTTCGGTTCGATCTTTGTTTCGCCGTAACAGTTACTGAAACGACGGTCAACCGAGCCTCGCTCATCGCCGTGGAACCAGGTTCCGTAACAACGGAAGGTGATGAAGAACGCTAATGCGGCTGAGCGTTCCTGAAATTCTATGTAGTCGCGTTTCATCTAGAATTCGAGCCTGGCCTAGGTGAAAGAGCCCTTACTTCGTGCGGGCTACTGACACATTTGGCTACTGACGGATCCCGGCCTGACATCATTTCAAAACAAAAACGCCTTTCGGTTTGCGATAAACGAAAGGCAGAGCGTCAGAAATTAACACCCTCACCCGTCAATTATTATCGTCGTTAAACCGAACTGCGTTCATAAGATTCTAAAAGTAATACCGGGCAAAATAATACAGTATGGGTGCGCCGAAAAGCAAACTGTCGAGGCGGTCGAGCAGGCCGCCGTGGCCGGGCAGGAGGCTGGCGGCGTCCTTTGTTTTTGAGCCGCGTTTCATTGCGCTTTCGGCCAGATCGCCGAGCACTCCGACAGCGGCGAGAATGACCGCGAGCGGAATCGAGAACTGATACGGAAGTTCGGGAAAGAACCAAAACGTTGCGAGTGCGGCGAATGCGGCGGCCGCAACGATTCCGCCGATCAGTCCTTCCACGGTTTTGCCGGGAGAGATCGCGGGGGCTAGTTTGTGTTTGCCAAATGCCTTTCCAGCGAAATACGCACCGGCGTCCGAGCCGAAGACTACGAGAAAAAAGAATGAAAGCAGATCGGTTGAAAGGCCGGGAAATTGTTCGAATCCGACACGAATCGAGATCAGAAAACCGGCGAGGAATGCGACGTACAAAACTCCGAGAATCGTTACGCCGATGCCAGTCAGCATTTTCGAAAAATCCTTTTGAAACCTGAATGTTTGCGAGATAAGGACGCCTATCACGAATAAAGCGAGCGTAAGGATGAGCAGATCGGGTGCCTTGGACGGTGCGTCGAAAACAAACGCGACGACGAATGCGGCGGCACCTAAGTACCCGACTGCCGCGTCGGCTTTTAATTCAAGTTTTTTAGTTAATGAGTAGAACTCAAAAAGTCCGGCCGCAATAGCAAATACGGCGATCACCACGAAAAGCCAAATGGTGTCCGGGAAATAAGCGGGCAGAATTATCGACGCTATCAGGATCGGCAGCGTGACGGCTGCTGTTAGTAAACGTGTTTTCATGTAATTTCGGGACCGAAGCTGACCGTTAGGAAGGGCTTTCATAAAGTTAGCAGATGGCAGTTTGCAGTAAAGAATCTCTCTTTAACTGCCTTACCGCGCTGCTAACTGCCAATGCCAAACGAAAGCCCTCCCTGACTGTCAGGCTTCGGCCTGGATCCCGCCGAAGCGGCGGTCGCGTTTTTGGAAATCGAGTATCGCTTCGAAAATATCGCCGC
>JANMSP010000019.1:0-3119 GCA_031389475.1 Pyrinomonadaceae bacterium | reverse complement strand
GTAACGCGTTCGCGGACTCCGCGGGCTGCCAAGGATGTCCGCGTTCCTTTAACCCTTCGGAATTTTCATGGAATACATGATTGCCGGGAAATCGTCTTTGTGCTTTTCGAAGTTCGTTCCTTTGGTTGACAGCATTACATTGAGCATCTGATTTTGGCCCAGGTAGTTGCGGTAGCCGATCCACTGATGTCGCCTTGGTCCGTCCCTGTCTTCAGGCGGCGTTTCGACCCATTCGACGCCTTTTACGCCGTCAATATCAAGGTAACGAACACTCTCATATTTGCCTTGTTTCATTTGCTGCAAAGCTTGGTCGTAGTATGCAGTCCGGCTGCTGTCCATCGGAAAATCGTCGTTCATCGGTGAAATATTCACGAGCAAAAATGCATTATCAGGCGATTGATAATTGAACGTTTCTTTTTTAACATCCATTTTTTTCCATCCTGACGGTAATTTCCAGGACATGCCCTGTAGGTCCCATTTGGTCTCGACAGCTCCATCGGAAATAGTTTGCTGTTCAGCGGTCAATTTCGGGATCTCGCCATCACTACTGTCAGCGGTGTTTTTTGCACCGTTGTTAGAAGAGTTTGCGCTGGAATTCGAGGTGCCGGACAATTGTTTTATCCTGTCGCCCAAATTGCAAAAGGAGAGAGCAAACAGCATTACCCCTATCGAAAGAATTGATTTCATTTATTAGCCTCCGGTGTGAATTGAAAATCCCGACTATTGTTACCGCAAATTGAATCGAAATCAATCACGGCGACGGGTTCGGACGATATCTTGAATTACTCAATCTTAATTTAAGTTACAATAATCACCATGCATCCACCGGCGATCTTTGCGGATTTAATCATTATCTTATTGGTTTCGGTGCCCGTAGCCTATCTTTGCCTGCGGGTAAAACTGCCGCTGCTCGTTGGCCTGATGCTGACTGGAATGGCGATCGGCCCGTACGGCCTTGGACTTGTAGCGGACGTCGCCGGTATCGAGATGCTGGCAGAGATCGGCGTTATGCTTCTCCTGTTTACGATCGGGCTGGAGTTTTCGCTGGCGCGTTTGCGGGAGATGAAAAGACTCGTGCTGGTCGGCGGCGGATTGCAGGTAATTTTAACTGTAGCCGCAGTCACGGGTGCGTCTATACTTTTCGGGCGCGGAATGGGGCAGGCGATCTTCTTCGGATTTTTGGTCGCTATGTCGAGCACCGCGATCGTACTCAAAACTTATGTCGAGCGAAACGAGGTCGATTCCCCTCACGGCCGGGCAGCTATCGGTATTTTGCTTTTTCAGGACATCAGCATTGTTTTTATGATGCTCGCTATTCCTCTTTTAGGCGGGCAGGACATCGTATCGTTTACTTCGATAATCCTCCAACTCGGCGGGTCGCTGCTGGCGATGGTCTTGATCGTTGTCGGTGCGTGGCTGATCATTCCAAGATTTCTCAACCGCGTCGTTGTGCTGAAAAGCCCCGAAGTTTTATTGTTGACGGTCGTTCTCTTGTGCCTTGGAATGTCGTGGGTAACCTCTTATTTCGGCCTTTCGCTTGCTCTTGGTGCATTTATCGCCGGTGTCGTGCTAGCAGATACCGATTACAATCATCAGGTAACCGCAGAGATACTACCGTTTCGGGATGTATTTAACAGTGTCTTTTTCGTCTCGATTGGTATCCTGCTTTCGCTGGCGACGCTGTGGGAAAATGTTGCTACGGTGATTGTGCTTGTCCTCGGCCTTACCACCTTAAAGGCCTTGATCGTTTGGAGCATCATCCGGCTGCTCGGTTTTCCGCAGAGGGTAGCGACTATAACAGCACTCGGCCTCGCACAGATCGGCGAGTTTTCGTTCATCCTTGCTAAATCAGGGCAGCCAGCCGGACTGCTTCCCGATTCCGATTATCAAACCTTTCTAGCCGCATCGATTATTTCCATGATCGCCACGCCGTTTTTGATCGGTGCCGCTCCGCGAATCGGCTATTTTATCCAGAATCTGTTGAAGGACGGCAAAACGCTCGAGATCGATAATTCTGAGGAAGACGACATTCACCTGACATCCAGCGGCGGTTTGCAGCAGCATGTGATCATTGTCGGTTATGGCCTGAATGGCCGGAATTTGGCGAGGGTTTTGCGCTCGGTCGGTGTCCCGTATGTAATTCTCGAAGTCAACGCCGTTGCCGTCCGCGATGCCAAGGCAAAGGGAGAAAAGATCAATTTCGGCGATTCCACGCGTCGAGAGGTGCTGATCCATGCAGGAATCGACAACGCCTGGGCATTAGTGCTGGCAATGTCCGATCCGCACGCCGCCCGGCGAACGGTCGATCAGGCTCACAAACTTAACGACAAACTCCACATCATTGTGCGAACCCGCTACGTTTCTGAAATCACCGAGTTATTCGGGCTCGGTGCAAACGAGGTAATTCCAGAAGAATTCGAAACCAGCATCGAAATATTCTCCCGCGTCCTGCACCGCTACGGAATTTCCCGAAACGTGATCGAAGGTCAGATCGAGAAGATTCGTCGCCAAGGCTATGAAATGCTCCGGTCACCATCGCTGCCGCCGCTAAAAATGGAAGATGCGAACGTTGCCCTCGATGCGGCGAGTACTGAAACCATAAGAATTGAAAACGATTCGCCGGTGGCCGGTAAAAACCTCGGTGAACTTGACCTTCGCGGCAAAAGCGGGGCGACCGTTATCGCCGTCCTGCGTGACGGGCAAACAAAGATCAGCCCCGGTGCTAATTACCGTCTAGCCGCGGGAGATACTGTAGTTTTGCTTGGCTCGCCCAAGAAACTCGATAGGGCAAAGGTCATTTTCAAGCCGGACGAAATGCGCTCCGAGGCCCAGATCGGAGGTTTTAATCCTTAAACGATCTTACGCGATTCAGAACTGGGAGCGATAGCGACTGGGTTCTTAAGTGCTAGCGTTAAAAGAACCCAGTCGCTATCGCTCCCGGTTCTGACACTTTTCCTGCAAGAATATTCATTTAGCTCCGTTCACTTCATATACAAGCTTTCCTCAGGGTTAAAATTAGATTGAAAGGAGATATGTTTATGAAGTCGCAAAGAATTTTGGGCGCGTGCGCCGCCTTGTTTATTATTTTGGGAATTGCCGGCCACGCCGTCGCGCAGAGT
>JANMSP010000013.1:0-11073 GCA_031389475.1 Pyrinomonadaceae bacterium | reverse complement strand
TCGATCTCAGCTCCAGAAAAATCATTCGTCATTTCAACAAGCGTTTCCAGATCAAAATACCGCGGGTCCAATCCCTTCTTCTTCAGATGCACCTTGAAAATCTCCTGCCGATCTTCAATCGAAGGAAGATCAACAAAATGAATGTACGAAAAACGTCCTACCCTGAACTGCTCGGACTCAAGCTCTCGAACATCGTTCGCGGTCGCGAAAACGAGAACATCCCGGTTGTCCTGCATCCAGTTGAGAAGATACGAGATGGTTCGGGCCGTTTCGCCGCCATCGGTTTTGTTTGACGATTTCATCCCTGAGACCGCCTTTTCGAACTCGCTGATCCCGAGAATTCCCTTGATAGTTCCGGCGATCGACAGAGCTCTTTTGATTGACATCGCCGAAGAACCGATGACGCCGCCGCCTTCCCCCATGATCGACCCAAAATCAAGATCGAGAAGGGCGCGGTTGGTTATGCTGGACGCAACGCGCTTGCACAGATCTTTTCCGCATCCTGGAAGGCCGACTAATAGTATTCCTTTGCACGGCTCGACAAGGCGGGCTTTCGCTCGTGGGCTGAACGTGTACGCGGCCCTTTCCAAAATTGCCCGAAGCGATTTGTAGCCGCCCAGATTGGCGGCCGGTTCAGGGTGGACATAAGTCAGCGAACCGCTGCCGCGAATCACGTTCTTCTTCTCTTCGAGAATTACCTTTATCGAATCCTGATTCAGCCCGTTGCAGCTGATCACAGCCTTCGCGATAACGTTGGTTATCTCGCCGGCGGTCAAACCAAGCAGTGACTGGAGCAAGGCAATCTGTGTTTCCGTTGTGAGATTGATATCGAGTCCATTAGACCTTAATTTTTCAAATTGAAGATCTATCGATTCTTCGATCTCACCTTCTTTCGGAAGATCCAATTCGATCTGAGTAACTTCTTTTTCAAGGGTTTTCAATTCAGGAAAGTTCGGACCGACGAACAAAACGGTCGCTTTGGTCGATTTCAGCTTCCAGGCTATTTCGCGAAGCCGCCGTACGAGCAACGGATCTTCCTGGCCGTAAGGCGAAATGTAAGGAGCGTAGTCACACAAGAGAAAGATGCCGGTCTTTTGCTCGCTGATGTAGCCAAGCACGCTTTCGGGGTCATCGGTATCCCCGATCGAAACCGGAGTCTGCTGAAGGCCGTCTTTTGGATCGACGACTTTTTGCAGGCCGGTTGGCCGGCTCCAAAAGTAAAGCGGCTTCTCCTTATGACGCTCTTGGAAGACCAGATCGAGGAGAGCCTCACGAACTCTGTCCTCCTCATATGTATTGATCGCGATAAGCGGATAGCGTGCCCTGATCCTTATATCTAATTCGTGCAGGAATTTCCGGATGCTGTCGGGATCGGTTTCTTTTTCAATCATGTCGTTATCAAAGATCACGAAACGGACTGCGAAGCGCGTCGTCCGTTATTGCCGTTCTGCGGTGCAGGGCTGCTCATCCGCTCGACCTTCTGCATCTCTTCACGGGAGGCGATCCCGTCCTCTATTTTGAAACCGAGATTCGCGAGTGCCCGCCCAACGGCGCTCGTTTCACAGTTCTCTATAAAGGAAGTCGTATTGACATACCCTTGACCCCGGATCTCGAACGCGTGTCCTTTTGCTCTCGGTTCGGCATCATCGAAATTGCGAAACGCACTCGCCTTTATGCATACAAAGCCGCTGTCCTCGTTGAGTCGTACAACTTCTGTAACAATGCGTCCCTCCGGATACCTTACATAGAATTCGGCTATACGTGCATGCACGGGGATATACTTGTCCAAATCGAAATTTGCCATTTGGATTCCTTTTAATGATGACCGTAAGTTATTCCAAGGCAGCGGTCAGAGTTCCAGGGCAGACAAACGGTCTTCGTCCAGAAGGTTCTTGGATTGAACCAAAGTCAGCCGAAGCAAGTCATTGAGGGCGGCTCTCATCTCTTCAGGGGAGCGCTGCTTAACCTCTCGACCGGCCGCATTTTCAAGTTTGTCCAGAACGTCTTCAAGCGAGGTGTCGCCCGTAAAATTCATGAGCTGATACCACTCGCACATCTGCCTCGCACGTTTTGCGAGAGATCCCGGAACAAACTGAGATCCTTTGAGCTTTTCCGCCATCTCGTTTGCCGCCTCAAAGATCTTCGCGGCTATTTGAGCAAAACCTTCTTTGACCGGCGACACTGCCTCTTCGGCTTCGCGTCTGGCGGCCTCGATCTTCATGTTGCGGATACGCTCTTTCACATCGCTTTCCCGGCGGGTTTCCTCCACAACATGATCGACCTTGAGTTGCTCTATTCGACGCTTCGAGTCGAGTTCAAGTTCTAGTGTGCTTTGTTCCGCATCGACCCTTGCGTTCTCAAGCTGTAGGGAACGGGTGAGATTCTTTTCCGCAACCATCTCTGAACCGAGAACGATCACCTTCGGCTTCATCGTGATGACGAGACCATCGCGAACCATCTCTCTGGTCGGCACCATTCCGAGAGCCTGAGCGACTACGGCTTCAATGAACCGGTCCCGATCGAATGGTTCTAAAGTCGTCGCCTGCATCCTGTTTGCCGAATCCTCGGCGAGCTCGCGAAAGCTGCCGGCAAGAGCTGAAAGGATCTCATCGTATTTTTCGAGGACTTCAGCTTTTGCCGCAGCAAGCGTTCCGCACGCCCGAAAATACGCCTGCTCGAATTGTTCAAATGCGGTCCACGGAATCCATTTGTAATCGCAGGTGCCCCAGACGGTCTCGCAAAGGGTAAAGCGAAACCCGTACTTGGATAACGCGTTGTGTGCCTGGGAAGCTCCTCGCATCAGCTTGTTTCGATAAAAATCGGGCAGCAACCCGGCTCTTGGCGGACTGACCCGAACGGCTACATTTTCCGGGAGCTTTACTCCGAGCGTATTCCATTCGAGCTGCCGCACGAGCGTACCGAAACCGCGGCAGTCAATGTTCATGAATATTCCTTCGCTTTCAAGAGCGGAGAGATCGAACGGCAGCGAGTCAACCTCGCTTGCTCCGATGCCAAGTTCTATGGCCGCTTTCTCTTTTCTTTCGTCGAGGCGCCTCAGAACATTTCGAATAAGATCCGAAGGGGTGAAATCGTCCGAACGCTCATGAGTTTCGGATATCACTGGCGGAACCTCCCTATCGCCCGCCGGAGTCTGCACATTTCGGTCGAAGATGTTCCGCAGAACTGAAGAGGCCAGGGAGTTTGGCTGAGGAACCGGATTTGGTTCATTCAAGGCTCTGTTGTATTGCTGACTTTCCATTGATACCTCCTGCCAGCCGCCCGTTTGTTCAACCTATACATAAATTGAGACACATTCCTTCAAAGCGGTTGACCTGAAATTCTCGACGCGCTCGACTTTAAGGGCGTGAATATCGACATCTTCGAGTTCGCTCAAGGAGAAATATCCGAACTCCGCTTCAAACCCGAGCACATAGCCGAAGAACATGAAGTCTTCGCCGTTAGGTTCACCCTCGGTTACAAACCATTTCCACCCGCCGATTGGAAAGTAGAAAACAGCGTGCACGATAGGATTTTTAGAATATTCCTGAGCGCGCAGTTTGGGCAGAGTATTTCTGAGAGCATCGTTGAGGAGCCTCGACATAAGCTATTTTTTCTTTCGGACGGCGGCAGCGACCTGCTCCGGCGTACAGTACAGCGACCGGCTAGTGCCGCTTTCAAGATCAAAATATGAAGCAAATCTCTTGAGTGACCTTGTAAGGAACATCGCGGTGAGCATGTCGGCCATCTCAACCGCGACTCGCTGGTTGATGTTCAGGCTTTGCTCGCCCAGACGTATGCGGTCAGGACACGAAAGGTCTCGGGGCCGCGTGTTTTCCGGTGCAGCCTTCTCTTCCATCAGGAGATCCGGATGGATCAGCGACGGAGCCGGAAGCGATCGGCAGATACTGGTTCCCGTAAAATGCAGACCCGGCTTTATCCGTTTGGTATTTGAGCCAAGAAGCACCTGTCCCGATGATCTGCCATTTCCTCCGTCTATCCACCACAGGTTCGGGGCATCGGACGAATTATAGCCGCGGAACTCATCAACTGCCCGGTGAATATCCCGGCGTGCCAGATAGTTGTCCACGCACCCCGCGATAACTGTCAGACTCCGGTAGTCGTTGGTTGATCGTTTCAGATGATTTTCAGGACCGAACTTCTCACAGGAGAACCCAGTCTCGATCCCCCATGCCAAAGTGATTCTTTCGGCGAGCGTCTGAGCCTTGAATCTGCCGATCTCTGCCGAGCAGAAATTGCTTCGCGGAATGTTGCCGCCCTCGACCGCATCCGGATCGACGATCAGCATCTCCACCGGCTTATTCAGCTGCTTCAACTCAAAGATCAGCCTCGCAAGAGCCGGAATCAAAAACGAGCCGGTCCCGCCCGCTCCGACAACAATAAATCGCAGACTGCTGTATTCTCCGGGCATCACAACAGCTGCTTGAGCGAAACTAAGATCAATCTTTATCACAACATCATTTGAAGCAGGGCTTCGATTTCATTAAGATCGACTATTCCCTGCGGTAGCCGGCCTATCCACGAGAAAGGGATCTGGATGAGATGGTCATACACGCCGCACCGAAACCTGATCATTGGCTTGTCATGCACACCGATAAGTATTCCGAATATCCGAAACTTCCCGGATTCGTCGGCATCGTCGGCTCTGCTGAAATTCAGAGCGCCGGGAGGATGAGTGTGAAGCTCGATACATGCTCTCGCATATTCGGGCAGACTGTCGTCGGCGATTGTTGAAGCCCAAGTCCGCCTCAAGCTCGCAGAACGCCATTGCCAGGATTCGAGCGACATGTCCCAATAGATGAGATAGACTTCTTCTTTGAATTCAGAGGCATCACTACTGATCCGTGCGTGCACAAGAATTTCATCCCAGACCGTTGCCGGGATTCTTGGCCGATGCCATTTGATCCCTACAAACGACTCAGGAAGTCCTTTTATCTCGCGGTAGCCTAAGGGGACGGAAACGGAGAACTCGTCGCGCTGAGCCCTAAGGATCACGCCGTTACCCGCAAGCATATATTCGTAAAGAACTGCCCGAACAGGTTCCCATTTCTCGTTGGCGATCCTGTGTCCGATGAATTCGGTTGATACAAGGGACTGTCGCGTTGGTTGTTGCTGAACAGATCGAATGTCCATATTCTTAAAATCGCGAATCGTATCTCCGCTGCTCGACAATGGTCTCCCAAGCGTCTTCTACGGTGCTGTTCGACATAAGCAATTGAGTCGAAGGGAACTTCTTGGCCTTGTCCGCCGCTAATTTCACCAGCAAATTGCGAATATCGTCGGGCTCGGTTTGGCACTTGTTGTTGATATTGTCCCGGTTGAACGGCGTGTCGAAAATAAGCTTCCAGACTGAGCTCAATGTCGAAGGGTGCGTTTCCGGCACTTCGTTCTTTCCAAAGCAGATCTTCGCCGTGCCAATATTTGGTAATGGAGCAATGGCAAGGCGCGTTGTTGCTGAAACGCTTCCGGACGCGGCAGCCCAGAGGTAATAATCCCTGCCTTTGCCAAGAAGGATCAATGTCGGAAGCGGTACATTCAACTCTTCGATCTTGCCGGTTGAAAACTCAACTAATATCCTTCGCACAGTTGCCGGTTCATACGAGATGATCGCATTTCCCTCCGGTGCTTCACGATATCTCAAGACACGTCGGCCAAGCCATCCAGTGTCCGTATGGACCTTGCGGAAAGCACGGGCTACCTGATCGCTCGAAAGAGCCTTTATCGAGGCCATTCCGTCCTGAAAGTTCGCAAACAGATACTGCCCGGGAAGAAAATAAAGCGCGGCTGAGGCGTCGGGCGGAACGCTCGTAAACTCCTTCATAATTTAATGTATGGTTACTGGTTAAGACGAATCAAGACTGCCGTAGTTCCAGAATGAGATCAACTCGGATAGTACCTGTCGCGGATTTTCGTTAATGCGTTCATCGAGCTTCTCCAGATTCTTAAATTCTTTTTCTGCTTCTTTATAAGCATTAGTCAGCCAGCTGATGTTTTTCTTATTCCACTCGAACATCTCCTGATACCCGCAGTGGGTGACGTCAAGCCACGGATTACCGGTTGAATGATCGACAAGCCTTATAAGCCTGCTGTATTGCCGGGTCTTCGCATTCTGCTTTTTGTACCAGACGTTAGGGTGTGGGGACCTCGCGAGTTCCGGAAAGTCTTGAGCGGACATACCGTGCTTCTCTGTGAAGAAATCCCAAATCTCGTCGTCTCGGAAGTAGAAAAGCAGCCCAGCCGCATAGCTGATCCGCAACCCCTCAAAGTCTATCTCCTCGCAGCAGAGGTCAAAATTCAGCGGCGGAATCGCAAACCTTTCGAACTCCGCTTCGGGATCGTCATGCCAATATTCGAGAAGCGGAAAACATCGTTTGTTCACTAGTTCGAAGAGCCCGTTGGCGGGTTGGAGTTTACAAAAAGCAGCGAGCTTGAAAATACAGGCTTTACCGGAAAATACGCTTTCGAAGTTCATTCTTTACGCGGAGCACGGAGAGTAGGCCCCGACGGCAACAGCTTGAACCAAGTAATCATCTCGATTACGCAAAACCGGAAGGTGCCCTTTGACAAGGATCTCAAGTGGGATAACTTATCCGAAAAACAAAAGAAAACCGAACCGTATTTTAGATTTCGCGGCGGCTGCACGTTGATCCTCGATCTGCAGGATCTGAGCTTGCGATATGCCATCTCAAAGAATCTCGAAGACAAGATAATCTTAGAAAAGAATCTTTTTATCGAGAATGAACGGCTCGTGCGGCAGCGGAATTTTCGGACGGGCGGTGACGGGATGGCGCTTCGCTCCACTTATTTCGGTAAGTCCGAGCAAAGTGATAAAGATGAGCCTTTTGCACTGTTGCATCGAAATTTCTAACGGGAAGGGCTGCCCGGTTTCAAGAGATCGTGTGTTGTCAGGATCCTGCTCGATATACGATGCGATCTACAATGAAGGAGGACGGTTTTAGTGGCAAATAAAATAGCGGTTCGCGTACGGATGTATCGTCAAGGCCTCGGCGATTGTTTCCTGCTGACTTTCAAGCGTGACGGGGAGGCCGATTTCAACATGATGATCGACTGCGGGCTCTTTCTCGGCACCCCGAACGGCAAAGAAATAATGACGATGGTCGCAGAAAATATCCAGGCTGAAACAAGCTCGCGGCTCAATGTCGTTTTGATGACGCACGAACACTGGGATCACATATCCGGCTTTTCATTGGCCAAAGAAGTTTTCGATGATGCAGATTTTAAGTTTGACGAGGTCTGGGTAGGATGGACGGAAAATGAAGCCGACCCTAAATTCACAGACGTCAGGGAACGGTTCCGAAAGAAAAAAAGGGGGCTTCGTGCCGCCTTGCACGAAATGAAGTCGAAAACATCGCAGCCTTTGAAGCAGACCATTAATTCACTGGTCAACGAATTTTTTGGTGAGGATGAGGAAGCGGGCTTGCTAGGAATGAGCGGTGCAAATACGTGGAAGTATGTTTTGGAGAAAAGTCTTGTACAGCCTCCGAGATACTGCGCGCCGGGCCAAATCCAGTCTCTCCAAGGAGTAGACGGGGTGCGGGTTTATATTCTCGGACCTCCGGAGGATTTTGAATTACTGGATGACGAGGAGTCGCCCGAAGCCGAAACTTACAGAAAGCACTTGCGGATGGCCCTAGCCGACAGTTTTTTCGCCGCCGCGACCAGTATGGACGATGCGGATTTTGACACCAATACTTATCTGCCTTTCGACGATAAATATAAAGTTGCATATGACGAGGCCGAAGATGACCTGTTGTTCGGCGGTTTCTATCGAGACAGTTACGGATTTGCAGAAGAATCCCGAGAATCCTGGCGACGGATTGATGAAGACTGGTTATCGATAGCCGGCGATTTAGCACTAAACATTGATGGGATCACAAATAATACCTGCTTGGCGATCGCGATCGAATTAGTGGAGAGCAAAAAGGTAATGATATTTCCCGGCGATGCCCAATTTGGCAACTGGATTTCCTGGCAGAAGTTAAAGTGGGAGGTTCTTGAGCCTAATGGGGAGAGGAAGGAAGTTAATGCAACCGATCTACTGAAACGTACGGTCCTTTACAAGGTCGGCCACCACGGCAGCCACAATGCCACCCTGCGAAAAAGCGGACTGGAACTAATGGAAAGTCCGGAGCTTGTCGCTATGATTCCGACCAATCAAGACTTTGCTAAAACAAAGAACAAGGATACGGGCGGGTGGAAAATGCCGGAAAAAGAATTGATGGAGCGACTGGAGCAAAAAGCCAAGGGCCGTGTCATATTGGCCGATGAATCAGGCCCTCTTGGGAATGAGAATAAACATCTCAAAGAAAGATGTAAACGTCTTCAATTATCCTCGAGCGAATCCGATAAATTTCTGAAAAATATTGCTTTTGGCGGATCCTTCGCCAGAAATAGGGATTTTCCGCTACAAACCGAGCCCCTCTATGTTGATTATACGATTGAAGGGTAAACAAGGAAATCTCTGGTTGTAACTGAGGGTGGGCAGAGGCAGATCGACGTATATTGACGGTGCTTCGGAAGGCTCTGGCCTAGACGCGAAGTCGAATATTCTCCGTCATAGCGAAGATGACCCGTGCAAGGAGATGTGGATCAGCCGCGTCAACCTCTACGATCCGCCCGAACGTTCAACGCGTTTCCGTTTGTGCCTTCTTTCGTCGAATACACTTTCGATTAAATACTGTTTGGTGGGTATTCATAACGGTTGTAGTCTACGTTTTCTTTGCGATTTAACTTAAAACGTCAATCCTACTCTCCTCTATATCACAATGATAATTGACGTTCTGATGGAAAAATATTTACTTTGCTAAGATAGCTTTGAAGTCGAACATATTTAAATACCCCCAATTGGCATTCTCAAATAGCATGAGCTCTGAAGTATCATCTGGAACTAGCCGAAGTCCCCGTCGCGACATATTGCAAGCCTGAATCAATCACGACAGTGGATTGTGAGTTAGCGCAGAGCTCATTTATTAAGCATATCGATATTAGGGCAAAGATTCGATTTGCAAAATGCCGTACCTTTTCCGGAATTCGTTCACATGAGCCGCTAAGTAAAAAATTCGATGCATAATAATCGAAGGGATGTGCGAGTTGCTGAATCCTGTTCACTTCCGAGATACTTATTGTAATATCAGCGGACGAGTGCGCTATGAGGAATTTAGGGATCGGACAAAGCCCCAAAAATCATAGAGCCTTTCCGGTTTTGGATATACTTCATTCGGAGGAAAGGCGTAAACACCTTGGGGGAATCTGTTCATGAATGAATAAGTAAGATTCGGACTAGAGAAAAGGACTTTTGAGGCCAAGCTCCATCCCAAAGGATCCGCCGAGCGCCATCCACTGAATTGTGATGCTGTGACAAGCGAGCACCATCGTAGCCATAGATATATTATCTTTACTCATTATACGAAAACAGATGAAGTGCCGGGTTGTGCGACCCAGCACTTCTTTACGACCAAAACCGAAGCGGTTTGCACTTTTCAGGCGTTGACGAAGGATAAAAGCAATCCAGTTATACGAATTTGAAATCCGAAGAAAAATCAATTCGCGATTATCTTGCTAACATCGGGTCCAAGGGCGGAAAGAAGTCCCGCGGCGGCGGCCGGCCGCGCATTCCGGTTGATCAGATGACGGATGTGCAGAGGAAGCGGCGGGAAAGATACGAGCTGCAAAAGGTGAACACGGACTCAAAATGAAGCAGGCGAAAACAAATGATTTTTGTTTAATCCTTATCATCCTCGTCGTCCTCATCACTAAATTCAAGTCCAAAGCAGCCGCAGAATTTTTCCCAGACAGGCTTTAAATTCTCGAAAACATATTCGTCTAAATCGAACGTGGGTTCATGGGAAATGGAAGTCGCACCCGTCGGAATGGGAGGAGCAGGTGCAACAGATTTCACTAGAAATTCTTCCAGTGCGTCAAACACCGGCCGCTCGCACTCGTCTGCATAATCCCAAAAGACAGAACGCGGCAACTCACGATTCCCGCACCGGTGGCCGATAAGCTTTGCGAACTGCACCATTACAAACCATAGATTATGCGAAGCATAATAGAAGGCATTCCCGGAAAGCCTATGCTTTTCCTTTACGACACTATCGCAATATGTTTCCGCGTCGTCTTTCCATTCTTCAACCATCTTTGCCTGAAGCTCAGGACTGACGATTTTTGCCGCGTAGAAACATGCCAGGAATTCGGACGCCAACAGACCAGCGTAATGCCTGCCTATCGCCTGTGGATCCCGCTCCTCTGTTAAGTCGATTTTGTCTTCGCCAATGTGCCGACGCAAATAATTGTCGTGGGCGTGGCCGCGTTCATGCGCCAGAATATACAGACAACGCTGCTTTTCTACATTCCATTCATCTACGGGCACATTGCCTTCGATGACATCCACGATCTCATAAATGAAATTGGACATTAGAACGATAGAACTTATAACCGTCCCGTTATCGGTTTTGCGCGCTACAGTTTTTGCAGCGGTCGTGAGCTCGCCACCATAAGCTCCTGTGTAGCCATTTCTCACACCGGCTCGATCCTGCCATTCGTAAATGACCTGGCCTAGTTTGTCTTCGTCAGCAATAGTCAAAGCGTCCACGGAATCCGGATGAAACTCGCACTGTTCGGACACATAGAGCAATAACGTACCGATCAAGCCTGATACTCGTTTGATTAACTCGTCTTCGTGATCCACAACGCCCGGTATCGAGACGCGAAGCTCGACTTTGAGCCTTAGCAATTCTTGTTCTTTATCACCCATAGAACCCAATTATCGCTTATCAAAATAGATATAGCAATTTGCGATAAATTGCTTGACAAGCATATAGCAATTTGATATATTTAGAATGTCCAAAGGGATTACATTATTACACTAACGGGGTACGTCGAATGCATATTATTTCCAAGAAAATGATCACCGAGTTTGTCGAAGAAAACAAAAGTTCCGGAAAGGCTTTAGATGAATGGTACAAAAGGTTTAAGAAACTAAAACCAGCGAATTTGGTTGATTTACGCCTTACATTTCCAACGGCTGATCTGGTC
>JANMSP010000486.1:0-7076 GCA_031389475.1 Pyrinomonadaceae bacterium | reverse complement strand
TTTTACTACGACGGGCGATGCTACGCTGGATGTTTCCGGCCGCCGCATTGGGACCGATCTTTCGGTTCTGATTGCGGGAAATATCCGGGCCAGACGCAGTTTATATACTGAAGACATCGAACTTGCCAATATCGTCGGGGCACGCCGCGAGGGCTCGCTTTCAGCGGGCGGATCATCATCGATCTATGCTCCGCGTTTCGATCTCACAATCGAAGGCCGCGATGCCCTCGTTGTGCGAAATAATATCGCGGATCTTACGGCGTCCGTTTCGCTGCGGCTTACCGGCAATACGAATAATCCGCAAATTTCCGGCCGCATCACGGCGAACAGCGGCACGATTCTTTTCCGAAAGGACCGGTATGTCGTCCAGCGGGCGGTCTTAGAATTTCCGCCGAATACCGAGATCGAACCGATCATAAACTTGCAGGCCGAATCCGAGATCGGCGGTTACCAGGTTTTCGTGAATCTTTCCGGCCCGCTAACGGATACCGAGCTTTTGAACGCCACAGTCCGTTCCAGCCCGGCATTGCCGCAGGCTGACGTTATCTCGCTGATAACGACCGGAAACCTTTCGAACACCGAATCGGGCATCCCGACGCTGGCATCGACCGGGATAAATACGGCGGCTGAAATTCTGACTGATTCGATCATCAATAATCCGGCGCGCAAAGCCACCGACCGGCTTTTTGGGTTGAATGTGTTTGAGATCGACCCGATCATTTCCGGCGAGCGGCTTAATCCGTCGGCCCGTTTGACGGTCGGCAGGCAGATCAATAACAACCTGCGGGTGACATACGCGACCAATTTATCGCAGGACCAGAATCAGGTGCTTGCACTCGAATACCGCGTTTCCAACAAGCTGTCGTTCGTCGCACAGTACGAACAGCGTCCGCTGAGCAATGTGACGGAGAACCGGAATAATTTTAGTTTAGAGGTAAGATTCAGGAAAAGATTTTAGATTGGCCGAGGCATGCAATTGTACAAGCGGGTAAGTGAAAATTTAATTCGGGCTGTTTCGTGGTTTGCATTCGGCTTTTCCAATCGATCAGGCTGCAGCCGGGCATTGATCTTCTGTGCTCTGTTTGCCGCTCTTAGCTTCTCAGCGTTTTCTCAAAGCAGGTACGAAGGCCAGGAGATCGGAGATGTCGCAATCGCCCTCGAAGAAACGAGTCAAGACGCCGCGGCGGGAGAAGAATTCAGGCTGATCGCGCGAAGAACGCTCGGGACTTCCTATTCCGCCGTCCGGATTCGCGATACTATCGAGCAGCTTTACGAAACACGGAGCGTTGCTTCAATTTCGGTCGAAGCGGCCGAGACCGCTAACAATCGTGTGAACCTGCGGTTTGTCATAAAACGAAAAACGCAGGCACAACGGGTTGCAATAGTCATTGTCGATGAGGACAACAGTAAATTTACCGAACAGGAACTACTTTTCAGGCTGAATCTTCTCGAAGCCGGCACCGCCATTACCGAACAGACACTTCGTAACAACGCTAATTTCATTCTCGAATATCTCCGCGACCGCGGCTTTTACAAGGCCGAGGTCGTTTACGAACAAATGCCGCCTCAAGGCGTTGTCGAGGTTTCGGTAACATTCCGCGTCACGACCGGCGAGCAGGCGACCGTCGATACATTTAACATAAAAATAGAAGGGTTCGATCCTTTGAAGTTTACCGACAAGATCAAGCTCAAACCCGGCGAAACGTTTACACGCGAAAAATTGACGGCGGATGTGGAAAAGATTCGTGAAATCTTGCGGGACGAAGACCGGCTAGCTCCGCGGCTCAACGATGCCCGCGTAGTTTACGAGAGCGAAAAAAATGCGGTCGATATCGAGCTTACCGGTGAGCAGGGACCGATCGTCGAGATCGTTGTGGAACCGGAGGAAGCCGAGATCGGCGGCCGGACGCAGGAAAGGCTGCTGCCGGTCAAAAGAGAAGGCACTATCGATTACGCCGCGATCATCGAGGGCGAACGGCGGCTGGAGAATTACTACCAGGAACGCGGATATTTCTTTGTCAATGTGACGGCAGTCTGCTCGGTCGATCCGCCGCTGACCGAAAGCGAATCGTCGGTAATTAAGAATGATACCGAATTTCTGTGCGCCGCTCTTAATAATGCGGAACTGGCCGAAAAAAAGGTTACCGTAAAATACCGCGTCGAGCTAGACCGCCAGCTAAAACTGACGGATATGCGGCTCGAAGGCACTGACCAGTTTACGATCACCGATATCAAACCCGCTCTTGAGACGCAGGAAGCCAACCTGCTCGGCATCATTCCTATATTCGGCTACGGCCGAGGATACACCAGCGAAAAACTGCTCGAAGAAGATTCTTCGACGATCAGGTCCTTGCTCCGCGAACTCGGTTATCGCGACGCGACTGTGCGGGCGAATCAGGGTGTCTCGCCCGACGGTGAAAATCTGATCATCACCTTTGTTGTCGAACAAGGCCCCGCAACCGTTGTTTCGGGCCTGGAAATCAAAGGCAACAACGCGTTTACCGACGATGAGCTTTTGGCCCAAATACCTGTTATTACCGGCCAAAATTATTCGCGGGCGAAGCTCCGGAACGCCCAGCGAAAACTGTCGCAGTTTTACTCGCAGGCCGGTTACTATGACGCGGTCGTCAATTTTTCGATTGACGAGCGGTCAGACGATCCGATCACCGGCAAAAAGCTTTTCAAGGTCGCGTTTGAGATAGAAAATGAAGGCCAAAAAGTATTTATCAATCGTATTCTAGTCACCGGAAATGAGGATACGAAAACCAAAGCGATCGAACGGGCTTTAACTCTGAGAGCAGGTGAAGTGCTCCGTGCCGGCGACATTTATACCAGCGAACAGAATCTTTTCGGCAGCGACGCCTTTACCAGCGTTACGATCAAACCGCGTCCGGCGGGCGAGCGTCCCGATGGAAGCCGTACGACGGATCTGATCGTGACCGTCGATGAGCAGGCTCCGCGGATACTATCTTACGGCGGCGGTTTTTCGACCGATCTCGGTGCCAGCGGTTTCGTCGATATTCGCCACCTCAATCTTTTCGGACGTTTGTGGCAGGGCGGCGCCCGGCTTCGCGTCAGCCAGCGGCAGCAGCTTGCCGGGATAGATTTTGTAAATCCGCGATTCATCCGCGACGGCGAAAAACGCTTTGCGCCGCTCACGCTTTCAGCCCAATATCAACGCGATTCGACCGTTACTCGATTTTTCCGTTCGGCCTTCGATAAGGGAACATTCGGTATTGTTCAGCGTGTTGACGAAAATGGCAATGCAATCGATCAATTCGGCGCGGAAGCCGGCGACCCGACACTCAACCGGCTTACTTTAACCGCGGAAACCAACCGCACGATCAGCCGTAAGAACCGGAGCATTCTATTTTTTAGGTACCGTTTCGAAGATGTTCGGATCTATAAGATCGAGAGCCTTTTGATCAAAGATCTGCTTGCTCCCGATTCTCGAATTCGCATTTCGGGCTTCGGTGCTACATTCGTTCGCGATACCCGCGAGCGTTGCGGCATCGAATACACGGTCCTTGAAATTATTGCCCGCGGCGAACCAGGCGAACCGTGCCGCTACAGCGCCAGCGATCCGACGAACGGCAGCTACCTGACCGCCGAATATAATGTTTCGCTGCCGGTTCTGGGTGCGAATATCGGATTTAATAAATTTCAGGCAGCGTACAATTACTATTACACTCTCAATGCGTTTCGGAAAACGACATTCGCGGCAAGGGCGATCATCGGTTTGGGACAGGCCTTCTCGTCCGAGAACCGATTCCCCAACAATCCTGAGCTCGACGGACTTTTGCCGATCAGCGAACGGTTTTTCGGGGGCGGATCGAACACTTTGCGTGGATTCGATTTCGAATCCGCCGGGCCGCGTGTAGCCGTCGTTCCGGAGGGCTTTTTCCGAAACAGCCAGGGTGAGCCGGTCTTTCTCGATCCGTTTACCGTCCCTTTCGGCGGCAACGCACTCGCGGTGGTTAATCTGGAAGCACGTATCCCGTTAACGAAATCGATTCGGGCCGTCCCGTTTTACGACGGCGGAAATGTGTTCACGCGGGTGGGCGATATCTTTAATCCGCCGAACGCGCCGCCAAACGATATTGCCCGGCAAAATTTACGGGCATTGTGGACGCACACGGTCGGCTTGGGATTGAGGTTGAAGACGCCGGTCGGCGGTGAGTTTGGGATTGACTACGGCTATTTACTGAACCCGCCGCGTTTTCTGCTTCCGCAGGTAAGCGCTCCGAATGCAATTATCCAGTTGCCTCAAAGCCAGATACACTTCCGTTTCTCGCAGGCTTTTTAATTAACGGCCGAATAGGTGACGATGTGGCTCTCGTCCAGTTCGAGCACGACACCATCCTCAAACGTAAATTCAACCGGAACGGTTTCCGGCTCCGCATCAACGTGCGGAGCCGGCATCAAAACAGGCTCGGCGACTTTGGCTGTTTCCCGGAATTCCGCTTGACGCTGCTTGTGAAAAGCCTTCGTCGAATACATTGCCTTATCGGCGGAGATTATCATTTGGTCAAAGGTTTCGCCGTGGTTCGGATAGCTTGCCGCGCCGATACTGACACCAACTTTCGCCACCGAATCAAGGCCGACGGGCAGATCGAACTCGGACACGGCCGTCTCAATTCGCCGGCACAATTCGAGCACGTCGGAACTTCCCGTTTCCGGGACGAGAGCAACAAATTCATCACCGCCATACCGTGATAGAAAGTCGTATTCCCGCAGCTGCTCTTTGATAATGCGGCTGATTTCCTTCAGCATTTTGTCGCCGACCTTGTGTCCGAACGTGTCGTTTACCGCTTTAAAACCATCCAGATCGAGCACCAATACCTGAAAGCTATGTCCAGTCCGGTTGGCCCGGGCAACTTCTTTATCGAACTGCTGCTGTAGGCTGCGGGCATTCGGCAGAGATGTCATCGGATCGGTTAAAGCATAAGCCGTCGTTTCGGCGTGTTGCACCGATTTGAGAATCGCGTCGGCCGCCGTGCGGGAAATCGTTTCAAGCAGACGCAGGTGCTCTTCCTGGTAAATCGTAAGCCCGTTCGAATAAAGCGATACCGCACCGATCAAACGCTCGTCGGCTATTAGCGGCAATGAAACCATTCTGGCGTATTCATTACTGAAATCTTCACGGAAAAACGCGAAATCCATCGACGGATCAACATTCTCAACCGGCTTGCGATTTTTTAGAACATAGCCCGTGGCTCCTTCGCCGGTTTTAATCTGTTTACCAAGAAGCGCGGAATCGTTGTTCCCTTCGACGTGGACGGCCGTTGCAAATTCGCCGGAATCATCCAACAAATAAACGAGACAAGTATCAAACGGAACTAATTCTTTTATCTTATTGGTAAAAAGCGACAATGTTTCCTTGTGATCAAGCGAAGTGCTGAATTCCTTCGCCATCTCATAAAGCGTATATACCTCGCGGTTTGCACTCTTGATCTGTTCGACATAACCGGCGCTGTCAGGCTCTTCCCACATCACCTGCTGCTCGGTCGAACCTTCGCCGCTTTGATCGTAAGCCAGCCCTTCGGCACCGATCTCATCCTCAAAATCTCTCAAATTATGCAAAAACGTAGTGACCAGCTTCGGGTCGAATTGAGATCCCGTCAATGTACGAAGATGTTTGCAAGCATCTTCACGCGATACTGCGTCACGATACGGACGGGCACCGCGCAAAGAATCGAAGGCATCGGCTATCGTCAGGATCCGCGCCGTCAGCGGGATCTTATTGCCTTTCAATTGCTCTGGGTAACCGGTTCCATCCCAGAATTCATGGTGATATTTGACGGTCGGAACTACCGGATACGAAAACCCGACCTTTTCCAGAATCGAAGCGCCGACCGACGAATGTATCTTCGCCTTTTCCATCTCGGCGTCGGTAAGTTTGCCCGGCTTATTAAGGATATGATCAGGCACGGCAAGTTTTCCAATATCGTGCAGCAAGGCTCCCGTCCGAAGGGCATTTATGTCGTCTTCGCCCAGATTAAGGACGCGGCCCAGCCCGAGAGCGTATATCTGCGTGCGGCGGACATGCCCGGCGCCGACCTGGTCGCGGGCATCAATAGCCGTTGCCAAAGCTTCGACGGTCGCCAGATGCATTCGGCTCGCCTCGCTGATCTGCTTTGTATGCTGTTCCAGGATGAGCGAATGAAATCTATACGCGAGATTACCGGCGATCAGCATGCAAACAAATGCCGCGGCGAACAGAGATATTCCGAGCACGGCAAAGCCGAGCACGCAGACCGCCATGCCGAAAACTGAGCCGAAAAACATTTTCGACTGCCATTTGTGTTTTGCTGGATCGAAGTATTTCATGGAAACCCGGACTGACCTCCAACTTGCCGATGTCCGTTGACAAGCTCTGACAACTCACAATAATAAGATGTCATCGAATATCCACTATACAATCTGTGTGCCAAATTTAATTATTTAGTTATGTATTCATAAGCAAGGAATAATTGGATATAATGAAAATTAAAGTCGCTGTCGCCATCACTCTGGTAAATCAAAATGACCGTTTTCGTTCAAAATGAATGGTTGAGATATCTGAGGCATTTATTGCCCGCGGGGGCATTTCTTTTAGCGGCTTTCACGGCAATGTCGTCGCATGCTCAGTCGCCGGATGAGGTCATTCGCGTCGATACTGAATTGACTGCTTTTGAAGCTTCGGTGACTGACAAAAACGGACGGCCCGTACTGAATTTGTCGGAGAAGGACTTCCGCATTTTCGAGGATGGCATCGAACGCGATATCGAATTTTTCCAGCCGATTAAGAAGCAGATCGAAGGCCGCCCACTAGCACTCGTTTTTGCTCTCGATGTTTCAGGAAGCATGACGCCGGAAGAGCTTGAAAAATTGCGGTCCGCAATGCAAAACTTTACAAAACGGCTCGCGGATTACAATTCATATTTTGCCGTAACTACCTTCGCGATGGAGGTCAAGACGATCCAATCCTTCACAAACCGCCCCGATAAGCTCGAAAAATCGTTTACGAAACTCGTCCGCGACCAGCAGGGATTATCGACGCACGCCTACGATGCCGTCGATTACGCAATCCGAAT
>JANMSP010000390.1:0-10102 GCA_031389475.1 Pyrinomonadaceae bacterium | reverse complement strand
TAAGGTTAGCCAACGGCGAAACGGTGCTTCTCGGCAGATTCGGCTTTCAGCGGGCACGGATCAGGCTGATCGCCAACTTCCCAGATACCACGCCTGCTCCGCGTCCGGGCTTTCCCAACCTTGTCAAAAATTCCAATCCGTTCGGTTTGGCTTTGAACGCCAATACGCTTTATGTCACCGATGCGGCCCAAAATAATATTCGAAGCATAGATCTGGAAGACGGCAGTGTTGGAACCCTGATCACCTATCCGCCGCGTCCGAACTCGCCCGGACCGCCTCCGTTCGTCGATCCGGTGCCGGACAGCCTGCGTCTTTTCGGCAATAAGCTGCTGGTGACATTTCTGACAGGATTTCCGTTTGCGGCTGGATCGGCTGATGTCCGTCAATTCGATCTGGACAGCGGAACCGAGTCGCAGCTTATCGGCGGCCTGACGACGGCAATCGACGTTCTTCCGGTCGATGAGGGCGGATTCTGCACATCTTTTTACACGCTCGAGATCAGTACCAATCTATCGACGGGAGCACCGGGAAGACTCCGGCGCTTCGATTCGCCCGGCGGCCAGGCAACGCTGATTTCGAACAGCCTGATTTCCCCAACCAGCCTCGCACGCCATCCGCAAAGCGGCGACCTGCTGGTGACGGAAATCTTTCCCGGACGCATTACTCGGATCAGTTTGCCGTAATTTTAGAAAAGGTCAGAACGGCCCGCATTAGAAGACGGTTCTGACCTTTTTCGCCGAATTAGAAGGAGTGGAACAATGACTATAAGAACATTTGGCTTAACCGCAGTCTGGTTAATTTTTATGGCGGTCTCGGCTCTAGCTCAGGGGACGGCATTTACATATCAGGGGCGTTTGACTGACGCCGGGCTGCCGCCGTCGGCGAATTACGATTTCGAATTCCGTCTGATTGACACGGGCAGCGGCGGAATCATCACCGTGCGATTTATTCCGAACGTGCCAATTGTTAACGGCGTTTTCAACATCCCGCTCGATTTCGGGGCTGGAGTGTTTCAAGGCGAGCCGCGCGGCCTCGAGATCGCCGTTCGCCCTTCGGGTGGCGGAGCCTTTACGACACTCAATCCGCGGCAGCCAATTCTGTCCTCACCTTACGCGATTAGATCTTTAAATTCGTCAAGCGCGGACAATGCCGCACGGCTCGGAGGCATCGATTCCGCCCGATTTGTTCAGCAGGACGCGGGCGGCAATGTTTCAATCGGCGGGAATCTGAGCGTCGCCGGTACTGCCACATACGACACGGTGAACGCCCAGACACAATACAATCTCGGCGGTCAGCGAATTCTGAGTGCGCCGGGAACGGGTAATTTGTTTGCGGGCGCGAACGCAGGACTTGCCAACACCACGGGAACTTTTAATTCTTTTTTCGGTTCGCAAAGTGGAAAAGATAACACGACGGGCATTGCCAATTCGTTTTTCGGCACGTCTGCCGGACTAACTACCACGACGGGCAGTTTCAATGCTTTCTTTGGAGCGGCTTCCGGCAATCTAAACACGACGGGAACAGGCAACGCTTTCTTCGGCAACCAGAGCGGAGCCAAAAACACTGTCGCCGGAAATAACACTTTTATCGGCAGTGCGGCAGGAGTTGAAAACACCACCGGAATCCAAAACACATTCGTCGGTTCATTCGCCGGTTTCAGTAATACGACAGCAGGGAATAATGCTTTTTTCGGTCACCTCGCCGGATACAGAAACACAGCCGCCGACAACTCCTTTTTCGGCGCAGAAGCCGGGCAAGCCAACACAACTGGTATTGATAACGCTTTCTTCGGTCGGGGTGCGGGTAGCACCAATACGACGGGCTACGAAAACTCATTCTTCGGCAAAAGCGCGGGACTGCGAAACACTTCGGGCATTCAAAATTCCTTTTACGGAATTAACGCGGGCATCAACAACACGACGGGCAGTTATAATACCTTTGCCGGCGCGGCTGCCGGAACTGCTAATGAGACAGGCATTTACAATACTTTTGTAGGCCGATATAGCGGACTCATCAATACATCGGGCAGTAGCAATACTTTTATAGGCAGCACGGCGGGCGAAAACAATTCGACCGGCAACTTCAACACTTTTGTCGGAGTCGCGGCGGGCGGCGGAACTTGTCCGGTCGCACCTTGCGCCTTAACTTTGACGGGGAGTAGTAATTCATTCTTCGGCGCGGGCGCGGGTGAAACGAACGCAAACGGTGGGGGGAATTCATTCTTCGGCGCGTCGGCGGGAGCGAATAATACTTCCGGCTTTGAAAATGCCTTTTTCGGAGTAAATGCCGGCGTATCGAACGCGGGCGGCTCTTTCAATTCTTTCTTTGGCAATAATGCCGGATACAACAACACTTCCGGCACTGCCAACAATTTCGTCGGCGGGAGTGCGGGTGGAGAAAACACGACAGGCGGTGGCAACTCCTTCTTTGGAGATCGGGCGGGCAACCAAGGCATAGGTAACGGCAACACGACCGGTAACGGAAATACTTTTATCGGTGTTTTGTCGGGCAAATCAATCATCGGCGGAAGCAGCAACACAATGCTGGGCGGCAATACAAGCGGAGCGGCAGCTATCAATTTTGCAACTGCTATCGGCGCAAACGCTTCGGTGACGCAGAGCAATTCGATTGTGCTGGGCGCAATTAACGGCATCAACGGCGCGACCGCCGACACGAGCATCGGCATCGGCACGACCGCGCCGCAAACCAGACTGCAAATCAAAACTGCGCCGGGCAATTTCGGCTTTACTCATACTGACGGCGCGATTACTGTCGGCTCATACGTCGGCGTTGGCTCGACCGGCGCGACGGGCGGCTGGCTCGGCACACTTTCGAATAGCAAATTATTCTTTTTTTCAAACAGTGGGCCACCTACGATGACCGTTGACACGACCGGCAACGTCGGCATCGGCAATTCTGCTCCGGGCTCGAAATTAACCGTTGCCGGTTTGATCGAAACGACAACAGGCGGCGTGAAGTTTCCCGACGGCACGGTTCAAACAACAGCGAGCAATCTTACACCCGCAGCGGTCATCCTCAATCAAACTACGCCTCAAGCAGGGGCGAATTTCAACATCGCGGGCAACGGAACGGTCGGCGGAACTTTGACGGCAAATACGGCACAGGTGACGGGTAATGGTTTTGTTCTTGGCAATTTCGGCATCGGAACTGCCGCTCCTCGGGCGAGATTAGATGTAACGGGCGGCAATATTCTAATTGACACACCAGGCACCGGTATCATTCTAAAATCTCCTGACGCGACGACTTGCCGATTGCTAAAGGTCGACAATGCGGGAGCTATCGTTTTATCACCCGTTGTTTGTCCGTAGGACGACAATTTTCCGTCGGAGGAGAGAAACCATGAAATTACGGATGACACGACACAGTAAATTCTTAACCGGTGTGCTTACGGTGGTGATTTTATTATTCATACCGCTCATCGCCGGCGCGCAGGGAAAGATCGCATTTACTTCCAATTCCGAGATTTATTCGATGAACCCGGATGGAACAGGTCGAACCCTTTTAGGCGGCGCCCCGAATTTTTTCCGTGCCGATGCGTCATTTAGCCCGGACGCAAGTCAGATCGCTTTTTTCGGCTACCGCAACGGATTCTTTCGCAGCATTTATGTGATGAACGCAGATGGCACAAACACGGTCCGCTTGACGAATAATGCCGGGGATGACACGAACCCATCGTTCGGCCCCAACGGCAAAATTGCTTTTACCTCAACCCGCGACTTTAACGCGGAGATCTACACAATGGATGCAGACGGCTCAAATCAAACGCGCGTTACAAACAACATGTCATCTGATACAGATCCTGCGTTCAGCCGGGACGGAAGCAAGATCGCTTTTACCACCTCACGGACCCGTCCGGACCAAACTACTTTCCAGGGGATATGTGTGATCAATAGCAACGGCACTAACGAAACTTGCCTGGATAACGGAACAGTGGATGCTGAACCATCATTCGGCCCGAACGGTAAAATTGCCTTCGCAACCCAACCCCTCCCCGGAATCTTTGCTTTTAATATTTGCATAATGAACGATAACGGTTCAAACCGAATTTGTCTGCCCTCCGACAACGATTACAATGTCCACCCCTCATTTAGCCCCGACGGCGGCAAGATTGCGTATCAGTCCCTCTCGAGCGGCGGCGCAAGCGGCGGCATATTTGTAATGAACGCCGACGGTTCCAATCGTACGCAAATAAGTTTCAATACGGGTGACACGCAGCCTTCCTGGGGCGGCCAAGCGCCGGTTATTGTCGCGCCGACGAAATTAAAAGTAGCGGGCGGCGATATATTGGTCGGCTCGCCCGGTCACGGAATTATTTTGAAGTCGGCGGACGGCGCGACGTGCAAAAAACTTTCGATCGACAACGCGGGAGCGATGATTTTAGCAACGGTGACTTGCCCCTAATCTTTTATGAGGACAAATATATGACAACTCGCGCAATTTTCACGGTTTTACTACTCCTGCTGGCATTGTCAGGTCTGACCAGTGCGCAGACCGGCGGCCCTTTCGCAATTACGCAATCCGTTATCGCGGCAGGCGGCGAACGAAGCACGGGAGGAAGTTTTACGCTCGATTCAACTAGCGGACAACCTGTCGCCGGCAACGCAGCGAGCGGCACTCCATTTATTATCACATCCGGTTTCTGGAATTTCACTCCTCTGGCGCCGACCACAGCCGCCGTTAGCATAACCGGCCGTGTGAAGGCGGCAAACGGTGCTGGAATCCGAAACGTTGTCGTAAGGCTGGCGTCTCCGAACGGTTCGACGAAGATCGCGCGATCCAGCAGCTTTGGTTATTATCGATTTGACGAAGTCCTGGCAGGTGAGACGTACATCCTCAGCGTTTTATCCAAACGCTTTATTTTCGCACAAGCTTCGGTAACGATCGGAGTGTTTGACGAGATAACCGGCCTCGATTTCATTGCCGATCCGCTGCCGTGAAGCCAATGACCTTTTACCGGCTGAGTAAATTCAAAACAAGATCGCGGTAAAGGCCGACGGATGCTTCTAGGTCTTTCTTTAACACATACTCGTCTTTCGTATGTGCATCGAGTATCGATCCCGGCCCGAGCAGCAGCGGCTTGCCCCAATTTCCGAGATGCGGAATATCTGTGGTAAACCGCACTACTTTTTGTTTGAAACCTTCGACTTCGAGCATTCGTACTGGCAGGCTGTACGACAGAACTTCGAGTTCACCGCGTCCGCCAATCACTTTTTCAAGTGCTTTGAGAATCGGCTCTACAGGCGTCGTCAAGCGGATCAGCATTCCCGCTTCGGCCGTCGGCGGAATTATATTCAGGGCAAGCCCGCCGCCGAGCGTGGCGATATTACAGGTCGTTTCGCCGAAAAATTCGTCATTCGGAAAGTCGATGTTCCGCACATCTTCTAAAATATCCAGCAGCTTCGCAATCGCCGAATCGCCCTGTTCGGGATACGCCGAGTGCGCCGCTTTGCCTTTCGTCCGCAGCATCAGCCTGAGCGCACCCTTTGAACCGATCGCCAGATCGTTATCGGTCGGCTCGCCGTTTATCAGATACTCGCATTTCGCCGCCAGCGGATGCGTATCCGCAACCTTCGCCCCAGTGCTCGCCCGCTCTTCCTCAACAGTATAAAGCAGCCCGATGTCCGCAATTCCCTGCTTCCGCAATTCCTCCGCCGCCATGATCTGAGCCGCAATAATTCCCTTCGCATCGCACGCACCGCGCCCGTAAATCTTCTCGTCATCCTCAGTCGGGGCAATAAACGGCGGCACCGTATCCATATGCGTCGAAAGCCAAACCCGAGGGCTTTCGTTCAGATAAGCAATCACATTATTCTGACGGATTGCGGACGCTTCCGTCCGCCCGTCCTCTACAGGCTGAAGCTCGACCGTCCACCCAAGCGATTCCAAATAATCACGCAAATAAAACCCTACCGCTTCCTCATCGCCCGAAACGGACGGGATATTCATTAGAGATTTTGTCAGTTCGAAAAGTTCCATCACTAGCTCTAAGTTTTCAGCAATTCGACCTCGCTCAAGAAATCCGAAGGTCCGATTATGCGCAAGAATCTGAATTTTTGTCTAAATTCTTTCGCGTCGTCGCTATGACCACTAACCAGGCTAAGCAGGTCATTGTCTCGGGTGACAATATATTATATTCGGCTTTTGCCGCAACGGCGAGGCTAATATATTTTTCGTCTTTTGGGTCGCGGTTATATTTGAAGATTTGCGGTACATTCTTGACGAATCTCCCTTTTAGTTTAAGGAGTTCAAGAAGTTTATCGGCTCTTTTTCGAGTTAACAGTGGAAATTTAGCTTGCAGTTTCGGGCGAGTAAGAACATCTTCGATTTCCCATAAAATTTCTTGGCTAAGTAATAACTCTATCTCACCGTTCTCAACCAATTCAAGACATCTGAAGGCGACACCGTTTTCCGTGACCAGACCTTGCAGGAAAATCATGCAGTCATACACGACAGGCAAGCGGTTGGATTTCATTTTCCGTATCTTTCCCTGTGTGATTCATCTCGCGCTGTTTCGAGCATCTCCGTCAATTCTTCGTCCGATACGCCACTTTCGCCGATCTGCTGTCTTACAGGCGCGTACAATAGGCGCATGCTTAACGATGAAGCAACATCTTCCTCAATCAAATGACGAACGTATTCCTCTGTCGTTGTGCCAATTTCATGTGCCCTTTGGCTGACAGCTTTTACAACCGCATCAGGCAGCCCCGTAACTTGAATTGAATCCGTAAGCATATATTCACCTCGAAACTAAAGTTATTTTATCACACCGAGAAAAACTCGCCGTGTAATTTCCTGATAACATTGACAACCACATCTTCCTTCACCACGAACGTTAGATTAACGCTCGATGCTCCATGTGAAACAAGCGCTATATTCGTGTCTTCAATTGTCGAAAATATTTTGGACGCAAGGCCGGTACTGGCCCGCAGGCCTTCGCCGACGACACAGATTACGGCATAGCCTTTTTCGACCTCGACGTCGCCGAGTCGTTCCAGTTCCGTCACGATTTGTTCGAGCGAATCGGTATTATCGAGCGTCAGGGCGACAGAAACTTCCGATGTTGAGATTACATCGATCACGGTGCGATAGCGGTCAAAAACCTGAAACAGGGCGCTCATAAAGCCGTAGCTGCCGAGCATCCGGGCCGATGTGATCCGCAGTATCGTGATGTCTTTTTTATGAGCGATCGATTTGATCTTGTTTCGCGTTTCGCCGGATTCGCTGAGCACCATCGTTCCGATCTTATCCGGCTCAAACGTGTTGCAGACGCGGACTGGAATGTGGTGATCGACCGCCGGTTTGATAGTTTTCGGGTGCAGGACTTTCGCGCCGAAATAAGCAAGCTCGGCCGCTTCTTCGTAACTTAAAACCGGAATAGTCGCGGCTTCGCTGCATATTCGCGGGTCGCAGGTCATCACGCCTGTCACGTCCGTCCAAATTTGCAGTTCCCTCGCCCGCAAAGCTGCCGCGACGAGTGCCGCCGAATAATCCGAACCGCCGCGTCCGAGCGTGGTCGTTTCGCCCGCCCGGCTGGCGGCAATAAATCCGCCCATCACCGGAATTTCGCTGGCGGCAATAAGCGGTTCGAGTTCCAACTGCACAAGCTTTTCCGTTTCATCCCAGATCGGCTGAGCCGCTCCGTATTCGTCATCGGTAACGATCAGCCTCCGCGAATCCGTTTGACGTGCGTTAACACCTTTAGCCTTCAATACCTCAGCTAACAATCGTGACGAAAGCTGTTCGCCGTATGAAACAACTGCGTCCTTCAACATCGAAAGCGGCAGCGAACGCCGGGAAACGCGTATCAGCAGATCGGAAAGCTCCGTGCGGGCAAAATCCAACTCGGCGGAAAAACCAGAGCGAATAACTTCGGGAATAAAGTGATTGGCCACCTGCTCATGTCTTTCAAAATGCGTTTCGAGCGAAGCAAAGGCTCCAATTGCGTCACCTTTTTTTGCCATTTCAAACGCGGCTAGCAAAGCGTCCGTTACCTTCGTAATCGCCGAAACGACAACGACCGGCCGTTTTTCAATCTGCGTCGAAACAACCTGAAAAACGCGCTCGAAAGCCGCGACATCACCGACTGATGTGCCTCCGAATTTCATTACCGTTGGATTGAGATTTTCGCCCACTGAAAAGGATTTTGCCACGAATTACGCTAATAGCACGAATCATCAGAAAACAATTAGTGACATTCGTGCAATTCGTGGCTAAATTTCCTATCCGCAGAGGACTGTGCCGCCGTTGATGTTGATGATCTCACCTGTAATGTGCCGCGACCAATCGGACAGCAGGAAGCATATCGACAGCGCAACATCGTCAGTTGCGGCCATACGGTTCATTGGAATGGATTTGATAACGCTCGCTTTGTAAGATTCGTCCTCAAACACCGGTCTCACCATCGCGGTCTCGATCCAGCCGGGAGCGACGGCATTCACTCGAATTTTTGGGCAAAGCTCGGTCGCGAGGGCTTTTGTAAACGAAATTTGCCCTCCTTTCGAAGCGGCATAGTTTGAATAATTCGCTTCGCCACGCTGTCCGGCGGTGGATGAAACAAGCACAATCGAACCGCTCGGCTGTTTTTTCATCGCGGGAACGCAGGCCTTGGTCATCGCCCATGAAGATTTCAGATTCGTATTCAAAACCTTGTTCCACAGGTCTTCCGACATATCCTCAATCGGCGCTCCTTCCCAAATCCCGGCGTTGCAAACCAGCAGATCGATCCGCCCAAATTTCTCGACCGCTTTTGTCGCAATCACCTTTGCCTGAATAAAATCCGAAACATCCGCCTGCACCGCAATCGATTCGACACCGCGTTCCTCGCACTTCCGCACCGTCTCAAAAGCTTCCGCGTCGTTGCTCAAAAAGTTAACCACGACATTCGCCCCGCCTTCCGCCAGCCGCAAAGCCGTCGCCCGCCCCACGCCGCGCGAAGAACCGGTAACAACCGCCGTTTTACCGGCATACAGATTTGCGGGAAGTTTAATAGCAACAGATTGTTCGATCATAATAAAAGATTTTTTAACGCAAAGCCGCCAAGACGCTAAGTGTTTTTTGACGATTATATTGACTTTCTTCCTTTGCGGCTCCGCGACTTTGCGTCCTTGCGTTAAAATCCCGGTTTCTTGGAGGATCGCAACTATGCAGGTTCCTCCAATCCGTCCGTATATCTTTTGACCACATATCCGGCCAACAGCGTTAACGGCAGCGTCATCAGTGTGAATGTGCCAAAATAATCTCCCGGAATAACGATAATAAGTAAGCTGTAAAATATCGACGCCAAACCCGATATGGCGAAAGCTGCCGCGACTACCCGCAAATACTTCAAGTCATTCAGTTTGCCAATGCCCAGCATTACCATGAATATACTGAAGATCGTAATGCCGAATACTCCGGCCATCAAACCTAGAGACCAGTCACGGTAAAAAAATGTCAATACCATGCCCATCATCTGAAAATGAATTGCCAATATACCGGGAACATATAAGAAAATCCACTTAATACCTGGGGTCAAATTATCCAGAAATGCGTTTTCAATCGCAGGATACGGTATTTCGAAGGCGATATCTTCGCGGACGGTTATCGGAGCAAATTCGGTTTCGTCGAAAAATGCATATACTGGATTCTGAATTTCTTCGGTTGGTATGCTTGTTTTCATAAAATGCGGGCGGCGAAAAATACGGCGAGTCAGTATTATGATAGTAGATTTGAAGCGCCGGTATCAATAGAATAATTTATGCACGACACAAACCTTCTCGAAGATCAGCCTATCGTCTGGACGCCGTCGCCCGAAGTGATCGAACGGGCGCAGCTCACCCGCTTTATGAAACAGGTCGGCGTGGCTACATTCGACGAGCTTTATAAATATTCGATCGACGATGTCGAGAAATTTACTGAAGAAGTCTTGAAATTTCTGAACATCAAGTTCGATCCGCCATACGAAAAACTGCTAGATATTTCAAACGGCGTAGAATTTCCTGCTTGGCTCTCACGGACCGCGTACGCCTCGTCCGCCCTTTACACACTCGCGCACTAAGGCGACCGCGTTCCGTCCGCCGGACTCAACATCACCGAAATGTGC
>JANMSP010000404.1:0-2277 GCA_031389475.1 Pyrinomonadaceae bacterium | reverse complement strand
GGGGTGCCGATCACTTTGCCCACCTCGGTCAGCCCTGCCGTGGGAGCGCGCTGCGTGAGGCGCGCGATGCCGAAATCCATCACCTTCAACGTCCCGTCCCGCTCGACGACCATGTTGTGCGGCTTGATGTCGCGATGGATGACGCCCGCCTCGTGCGCGACTTCCAGCGCCCGGCAGAGTTGCTTCGCAATGGGCAGCATCACGTGCACCGGCAGTCGCCCGCGCTGGCGGACAAGATCCTTGAGCGACGTGCCCTCGACGAACTCCATGGTGATGAAGTACAACCCGCGCGCCTCGCCGAGATCGTGGGTCCGCACCACGTTGCGGTGCGAGATCTTCCGCGCAAGGCGGATTTCGCTCTTGAACCGCTCGAGCGCCGTACTGTCGTTCGCGATCATCTCGGGCTTGAGCGTCTTGATGGCCACGACTTCGCCGAGCTCGCGGTCCACGGCACGGTAGACCATGCCCATGCCGCCCGCGCCCAGCAGCGCCTTGATGTCGTAGCGGACGCCGAGCGACTGTCCGGGCGCGAGCACCCCGCTCCTCGGAAGGGTGGCGCCGGGCATGGCTTGTGTCGCCTCTGGATCGCCCTGGATGATGGTCGCCGTGGACATCGCGCGGCCGCCGCCAAGGAAGTCCACCAGCGCCTGCTTGTCGCGGAGATCGCCGAGCAGCCGGCGCACCGCCTCCGCGAGCGTCCCGATCTCGTCCTGGCCGTGCGCGGGAATCTCGGCCGCGTAGTCGCCGTCCGCGGCGCGGCGCGTGGCCACGACGAGTGCCTTCACCGGACGCACGATCTGGCGCGTGATCGCGCCCGAGAGCAGGAACGCGATGATCAGCCCGACTGCACCGGTGATGAGGAGCGTCTGGCGCAGTGCATGGAACCCCGCGAGTTCGTCGTCGAGCGACCGCATCGAGAGGAACCCGCCCACCGGTCGCCCCGACGCGCTCAGCAACGGTGTCATCTGCCCGACGTACGCATCGCCGCGGATCTGGATGTCCGTGCCCTCGCTCGCCGCGCCCATGGCCGCGAGGCGCGTGCTGTCCGCGACGGCGGCGACACCGGTGTCGCGCGAGATGCGAATGGCGATCGCGTCGAGCAGCGCTGCGCGATCCGCCGAATCGACCGTGGTGCCCGCGAGCACCGGCGGGCCGGCATCCTTGAGGACATAGAACGCGACCTGGCTGCGCGTCGCCCGCCCGATGGCCCGGGCGAGCGAATCGCCGACTTCCTGCGCCCCCATCAACACGCCCACCACGCTCTGCGCGTTGTTCAAGTCGTTCAGCAGCGGAACGGCCACCACCTGCATCACCGCGCTGTCGCCGCTCACGCCGAAGCCGGAAGCCACGTCGCCGCTCAGCGCCCCCTGAACGAGCGGGGAGTCGGACATGTCGTCGCGCACGGCGGCGGGATCGTCGCTTCGCGCGAGCCGTATACCCGTGGAATCAATGATCTGGATCCAGCGCGCGCCGCTCGCGTCCATGAGGACCTGCGCCTGGTCCAGTGCATCGCCGCCAGCGCTGTCGCGCGTGATGGTCAGCACCGCTTCGCGGTTCTCCGAGAACGCCGACAGCTTACCCGCCAGTGCCGTCTGTCGCGCCTCCAGCTGCTCGGCGATGCGGGAGTTGGTCTCCCCCAGCCCGCGCTCGATCGTCGTGAGGGCCGCCTTGCGGGCGGACCCCGACGTCACCGCAAGGGTGACCACGAGGACGAGCGTGACGACTGCTGCGGTACCGAGGAAGATCTTGAGGGAGAGTCCGAACCGCTGCATGTCGTGGGCGTGCGAGGTGGGCCGTCAGTACCGGTCGCCGGAAGCGCTCGTGTACTCCTTCCCGAACTTGTTCTTGTGCTGCACGAAGCGATAGCCGCGCGCATCGAGCTCCACGCGCCCGATCGACGTGCCCGCTGCCGTCAGGACCACGGGCTTCGTCATCTCCTGGGTGGCGCGGTCGTGCCAGATATGCAGCGTGTAATTCCCCGCCGGGACGCCGGTCACGGCAAACCGTCCGTCCTCGCCCGCCTGCGCAAAGTATGGCGTGTTGAGCACCACGACGTATCCCGTCATCCGCGGGTGGATGTTACAATAGATGGGGTAGACGCCGGATTCCTTGAACGTCTGGTCACGCGTGCGCCCTCGCGGATACACGCCCGTGTCGAACGCGCCCTCCGCCACCTTGGAAAACACATTGTGGCTGAACGAGTCCTGATTGGGGAACTCGATCTTGCTTCCTACCGGCACCGCACGCACGCGTGGCGAGAACTGGCGCCGCTGCAAC
>JANMSP010000391.1:0-6316 GCA_031389475.1 Pyrinomonadaceae bacterium | reverse complement strand
CGAAGCGTTAACGTGGTTTCGCATTCCCTCAACAAAATCGGGCATCAGCGGGACTTGCGGATACTGGCTTCTGACCATTCTGTAGGTAGATGGAATCATCTGCACCATTCCGCCGGCACCGGCCGAACTAACCGAATAACGGTAGGTCTGGCCTTCGTTAAGGGCAAATAAAGTATAAACGTCATTGTAGATATTCGGATGGTATTCGGTGCGGAAACGCAGGTGATCGACGTGCTCGACGGCTGCCAGACGCTCGGCGATGTCCATCACTTTGGGCTGGATCGCGATGCCTTTTTCCCTCAGTTTGCCGCGAGCGATCTCAAGTACATTTCTGACGTAATAGCGGCCGGCGTTGACTACTTCCGGCGTCACGAGGCCCGGATGTGTGGACATGTAATAAGCCGTTTCGATGTACTTGCCTTCGCGGACGACTGGATATTGCACTAGCAAAGGCAATTTTACGTCGCCTTCGTCATCTGTAAGCGTTATTGGAGTGTTGACGCCGTTTGCCCGTATTGTGCGGGCGGTCAGCGGTTTGCCGTTTTGCGAGAATGTTCTTCGTTCGCCGTCTTTCGCGAGAAAATCTTCCTTAAACATTATGGCGTAATCGATCTGATTCGTTTTCCAATCGAGAAAAGCTATTCGAACGGATTCACCTTTGACCACGCCTTCAATCGACGCGATCGTAAGCGGGCGCGTCATCATTTGACGTTTTGCTTCGGCGATTCTAGATTTCATCTGCCCGAAGCTGAGCATCCTATTATTTAGGCTCGGGTTTACAGGCGGAACTGCTTTTTCCAGACTGGATCCGGCCGGAATATTCTGGCTGCCTACAACGATCGGTGTTTGCGAAGCTTTTGGAATCGGGGTCGACGCCGGTTTGATCGGCGGCATCGTATTCGTGATTATGATCTTGGCCGGTGTCGGCCTTGGCTCAATTTCAGGCGATTGAGCAAAGGCCGAAACCGAACCGAATCCAAAAACAAAAAGCGCAAAACTATAACTTTTTTTCATAACTAACTTTTTTAGGCGTGAAACTAAAGGGTAAAAAAAATGAGGCACCGCAAATGATGCCGGTATGTCTAAAGATTCTCTCATTTAGCAAAAGGTTGTCAAATAAAAAAGAATAACTTATGTAGTGCACAATAAATAATTATGGATCGACCCGTTTTGGATATGCCCGTGTTTACTGTATAACTGAAATTTTCCCGTATCGGGAAAGCGGGATTTTATGAAGAGACTTTTTGGAACCGACGGTATTCGCGGCCTTGCCGGAACCTTCCCGCTGGATGAAGCAACGGTCAGAACGATTGGAGCATCGCTTGCTCGGCAATATCTGGAGAAAACGGGCCGACATCCTCGATTCGTGACGGGACGCGATACCCGCGAATCCGGTTGCTGGATCGAGAGTGCCTTTCACGCGGGTGTGAGCGAGAATGCCGAATGCGAATCCGCCGGTGTGATAACTACGCCTGGCGTGGCTTTCCTGACGAAACATTTCGATTTCGACGCTGGGATCGTCATCAGCGCGTCTCATAACCCGTTTGAAGACAATGGAATAAAAATATTTACGCCGGACGGAAAGAAGATCGGTGAGACAATCGAACGGGCGATAGAAACAGACGTACTCGAGAAAAGAAGTATCTCGGGCGAATCCGCCAAGCCCGAAATCCATGCTGAAAGATCGGCGAAATTCGAGGCCGCCTATCTCAATTTTCTCACCTCCGAATTCGGTGAAATCAGATTAGACGGCTTCAAAATTGTGGCTGATTGCGCAAACGGAGCGGCTTCGCAACTTGCCGGAAAATTGTTTCGTTCTATTGGTGCGGATTTGACTGTAATAAATTGTGAACCCGATGGACGGAATATAAACCGTGATTGCGGTTCGCTTCATCTAGAGCATTTGCAGGCGAAGGTTTTGGAAGAAAAGGCAGATTTCGGAGTGGCATTTGACGGCGACGCCGACCGGGCTTTGTTTGTGGACGAAAAGGGAAATCTGATCGATGGCGACGCGACGCTGTGGATAATGTCGCAGTATTTGCAGGATCAGGGCAAACTGGCGAATAAAACTGTTGTCGCTACGGTAATGAGCAATATTGGTTTGGAACTGGCACTCGGTTCACGGGAGTTGAAACTTGTTCGTGCATCCGTTGGTGATAAGTACGTTTTGGAAGAATTGCTGAAAACCGGTTCTGAGATCGGCGGTGAGCAGTCCGGCCATATCATTTTCCCCGAAAAAAGCCTGGTCGGCGACGGGATGATGACCGCACTGCTTTTGTTAAAAGCTATAATGGAAAGAGGTCTGCCGTTTTCGGAAATGACCGCGGGATTTGAAAGGTATCCGCAGGTGCTCGTAAACGTAAAAGTAAACGAGAAGCGGCCGTTCGAAGGTGTTCCCGAAATCGCCGCAATATCGAGACAAATCGAATCGGACCTGGCCGGGAAGGGTCGATTATTACTTCGCTATTCGGGCACGGAGAATCTGGCTCGGGTAATGATCGAAGGCGAGGATCAGAATTCGATTGAGACGCAAGCAAATGGTCTAGCCGAAGTTATACGGTCGTCGCTGAGTTGACGTAACGACGCCATCCCGGCGCCGTCACAAGTTAAAATGAGAGAAGTTTCCATATCACTTACGCCCCAACCGTCTGAATATGACATAAGTATCGACAGCGGAATTATACGTGATTCTGGAAATTGGGTGAAAGCTTGTTTAGGTTATGCAGCGGGCAAAGCCGTCATCATCTCAAATAAAAAAGTTTTCGGCATTTACGGTGAAACTGTTCAAAGATCACTGGCCGCTGCTGGATTATCTACCTTTGTTTTTTTGATCGGAGACGGTGAAAAGCATAAAAATTTCCGCACGCTGCAGTCTGCTCTGATTTTTCTAGCGGAAAATCGAATTTCCCGAACGGATGCCGTAATCGCTTTGGGCGGCGGAGTGGTTGGGGATTTGGCCGGATTCGCATCTTCGGTTTATTTGCGCGGAATTCCCTTTCTGCAAATTCCAACGACCTTGCTCGCGATGATCGATTCAGCCGTCGGCGGAAAGACTGCGGTGAATACTGCGTTCGGCAAGAACCTGATCGGCACTTTTTTCCAGCCGTCCGGCGTTTTGATCGACGTCGATACGCTACGGACGCTTCCGCCCCGCGAAGTTACCGCGGGATTTTGCGAAGCCGTGAAACAAGGTGCGGTCTCCGGCAAAGACCTCTTGAATAAAACAGACTCATTTCTCAAGAGATACCCCGGAAGCAGCTTTCGCAAAGGCAAGTCCCTTGATGATTTTTCAGCCGAGCTTGCGGATCTGATTGCCGCACAAGTCACCTTCAAGGCGGAGATCGTTAAGGGCGATGAGAAAGAAGCCCCGGGAAAAGCCGACGGAAAATCTCGGAAGATTTTGAACTTCGGGCACACGCTCGCGCACGCCCTTGAAAAGGCGACGGATTACCGCTATTTGAAGCACGGCGAGGCAGTCGGTTACGGAATAATCTTCGCCGCCGAGCTCTCAAAAAATATTGGACTTTTAGATATTAAAGTTGTAAACTTGTTAAACGATGTTGTTGATCGTGCGGGAAGGCTTCCGTCGATTCGTCATCTGAATCCAGCTCAGGTTTTTGAGTCCTTAAAATACGATAAAAAGATAATCGGCGATTCGCTACAATGGATTCTGCTAAAGGGAATCGGCGAGCCGGTCATCGTGCCGCACAGCGAAATTCCGCATTTGGCCATTATGGCTTCCTTCAACAGCATCGTTCGCAGCTAAAATTGCTCAAACAAAGGTTTACTTGAGGAATTGAACAAATGAAAAATTCAGCAAACAATCGCAGTTCCGAACGCGGCAGCGCCGGAACGAAATTCCTGATCATCGCCGTTATATTGGTTTTAATCGGCAATGGAGCCGCCAATTACATACCTGTCGCCTATAACGGTGCCAGTTTCAAGGCTGAAATGGATGCGGCGGTCGTGAAAGCTTTGGCGGCATCAGGCCAGATGAAGCCGCTCGATATTGTAAACGGAACCGTCCGCCGGGCAATAGCGGACTATGACGTGCCGGAAGACGCTTTCATTGAAATAAAACCGGTTAATGGCGTGATTCAGGCACACGTCGTGTTTTCAAAGCAGGTCAATATCCTTCCATTTGGGATATATAAATACGATTATGAATTTGATTATGTAGCCCGGCCTGTAGGCTTTTTGCTGAAAGGTTGAATAAGAGAACGCGAACATCTTTGTCCGTAACTTATGCGGACAAGGATGTCCGCGTTCCGGCCAAGGCTGCTTTAACTTTAGCGGGTTGGATCTGAATGAGGCTCGGCGACGCATCGGCGAGCCAGGTCGTGGGACAAACGCCGCAAGTCGTACATTTTTCGACCGCAGGGCACGGGAGGCTTGAGAGAGCTTCCTGTGCTTTTTGGTGTTCGGTTTTTAGGAATTCGAAGGAGAGTCCCGAATCGACTATCGACCACGGGAGAAATTCTTCGTAGCTGCGATTTCTTGAAGTATGGAAAAGCGGATCGATCCCGGTTTCACGCAGTGCGCGGTCGAGATCACCGCCGTATCTCGCGGCTGCTTCGATGACGGTTGAAATTGTCCGGTCGCCGGATGAGAACAGTGCTTGCTCGTGTGCAATTCGCGAAGACATGAACCGGACTTCGACATTAGGGATCCGCGAAAGGCCTTTACTGACGTATTTAATTCGGCGTTTAAGCTCCTTCTCGCCGCAGATCGCGTCCCACTGAAGCGGGGTGTTCGGCTTCGGAACGAATCCGTTGAGCGACGGAATTATTTTTCCGGCACGCCCGAATTTTTTACCGGCTTCGAGCATGCGATTCTTGATCCGCTCGACCAGTACGAACATTTCGTCCAGATCTTCCTGCGTTTCGGTAGGAAGGCCGACCATCAAATAAAGCTTAACGGTAAGCATTCCGCGGTCGAAAACGGCGCCGCAGATATCGACGATCTCGTCGTTTGTTAGGTTTTTATTAATTACGCGGCGCAAGCGGTCTGAACCGGTTTCGGGCGCGACGGCGATCTGCTGATCCTTCGATTCCACCAACGCATCCAGCAATTCTTCGGAGATTTGATCGAGCCTCAGCGACGAAACCGAAATTCGGTATTCCATCGCCCGCAGTTCGCGCAAGATCTCGGAGATTTCCGGATGGTCGCAAACGGCGGTTGAAACTAAGCCAATCTTGTTCGTTTTGCCACGCCATTCTCTCGCTTTCGCAAGTATATCCTTGGCCGGAACGACACGCGGCGGATAGTAATTGTATCCGGCCCAGCAAAAACGGCAGCCTTGGGAACAACCGCGTGAAATTTCGACGAGCAAGCGTTCCCCCATTTCCGCTTCCGGCGACCAGACGGATGTTGCCGGGCAGAAAATATCCTGATTTATTAGAAAATCGGCAAGTTCAGTCTCGCCGCGTTTCATTGCACGGCGTAAGGTTCCTTCCTTCGGATTCGCCGAAGCAAGCGCCCGCCCGACTCGGCGCGGAACGCCTTTTTCATTGGGGACATAATCGAAGATCGTACCGTCGTCGTTGTAAATTACATCGTAAAGCGACGGCACATAAAATCCGCGTCCAATGCCGGCGAGTGCCAAAAGAATCTCTTCTTTTGTTTCGTTCTCGACAATCGCATCGACCAATTGAAAAGCCAGAATCTCGCCTTCGCCGACAGCGATAATATCAGTAAAATCGGCGATCGGTTCCGGATTAAGAAACGAAGCCGCTCCACCCATGACAACGAGCGGATGAAAATGATTGCGGTCCTTCGACCAAACCGGAATTCCCGAAAGCTGGAGCATCCGAGCCATGTTCAGGTAATCCGTCTCAAACGAAATCGAAAACGCCACCACATCGAAATTTCGGACTGGCGTCTGCGTTTCAAGTGAAAGCAGCGGCGTTCTCGATTTTTCGTATTCTGTCATTTCCGCGGTATCCGGCAGAAACACGCGTTCGCAGGAAACGTCGGGGATGCTGTTGAACAGATCGTACATCGTGTGCAGGCCGAGATTGGCCATGCCGATGGAATGCGTATTCGGATAACATAAGGCAATGCGAAGCCCGCAGCCGTGTTTGACCACATAGCCTTCCTCGCTTTCGAGTTTCTTCTTGTAACTATCTATTATCTTTCTGCTCATTCGGTCGGTTGTCAGTCGTCAGTCGAATTATACTAAACGCAAACTAATAGAATAGCATGAATGAGTAGGAACTTACAGTGTTTCCGACTTCCGGGGAGTGTTCGTATTGTATGGTGCAGGTTAAAATTTTGACCCTGCTTTTTCTTCTTTGGTTTTATTTGGCGTTCTTAG
>JANMSP010000385.1:0-16907 GCA_031389475.1 Pyrinomonadaceae bacterium | reverse complement strand
ATGCCCGAATCGCGGAGGACGCGGCGGCCTTCTTCGACGTTGGTGCCTTCGAGGCGGGCGACGATGGGAATCGACATTCCGAGATTCTTGGCAGCAGCGACTACGCCGTTCGCGACCATATCACAGCGGACAATTCCGCCGAAGATGTTGAACAGTACGGCTTTGACATTATCGTCGGCAAGCAAAATTTTGAACGCCTGTTCTACGCGTTCCTGCGAAGCACCTCCGCCGACGTCGAGGAAATTTGCGGGTTCGCCGCCGGCGAGCTTGATGATGTCCATCGTCGCCATCGCGAGACCGGCACCGTTGACCATACAGCCGATGTTGCCGTCGAGTTTGATGTAATTAAGGTCGTACTTCGAGGCTTCGATCTCCAGCGGCTCTTCTTCGTCGAGGTCACGCAGCGGGGCGTAATCCTTGTGGCGGAACATCGCATTGTCATCGAATGTGACCTTTGCGTCGAGAGCAATAAGGCGATTATCCTTTGTCAGCAAAAACGGATTGATCTCGACGAGCGAGGCGTCCATTTTCTCATAAGCGTCATAAAGCGACAGCATAAATTTCGCTGCCTCGTTGATCAGCTCATTTGGAATTCCGAGACCGAACGCAAGCTTTCTGGCCTGAAAACCGCGGAGCCCGACGGCCGGATCGATGGTTTCCTTTAAGATTTTTTCAGGCGTTTCCTCAGCGACTTTTTCGATGTCCATGCCGCCTTCGGAAGACGCCATGAAAACGTTCCGGCCTGTCACGCGGTCAAGCGTAATGCCGAGATAAAATTCACGGTCGATGGGCAAGCCTTCCTCGATCAGCAGCGTTTTGACCTCGCGGCCTTCCGGGCCGGTTTGGTGCGTGATGAGCTGCATTCCGAGAATCTGCGAGGCGATCTCTTTCGCTTCCTCGGGCGATTTCGCGAGTTTAACGCCGCCGCCTTTGCCGCGGCCACCGGCATGGATCTGGGCCTTTACGACAACGATGTCCGTGCCGAGTTCGCGTGCCGCATTTTCGGCCTCTTCCGGCGTTCGGGCGACGATGCCGCGCGGTACCGGAACACCGTATTCCTTGAGAAGTGCCTTACCTTGATATTCGTGGATTTTCATAATTGTAAAAGGCAGAAGCCTGACCGTTAGGAAGGGCTTTCCCAAACGCTAGCAGGCTGATAGTCAAGAAGGTAAAGGCTCTCTTAAATTGGCAACTGCCTCTCCGCCAACTGCCAACCGTAAAAGCCCTCCCTGACGGTCAGGCTTCTGCCAAAAGCAAAGTTTAGCTTCGAAAACGGCAAAAAGCAAAGGTGCCGATCAGACACCTTTGCTTTGTTTGAAATCATAAACCTGCTATTGGATCTTAACGATCAGTTTCAGCATTTTCCACTGTCCGCCGCGTTTGACGTATTCGTACTCGAAATTTGTCGGAAACGGTTTCGTGGCGAATTTACCGTTTGCGACGAGAATGCTCAGTCCCTGCTCGGTACGGATTGATGGTGCAGGTGAAAATTCCGGCTCCATCGGGAGGCTTTTCGCAAGAATCGGAACAACTATCTTCTTCTTATCAAGAAAAGGCTTGAAAACATTTTTCATCTGCTCTTCGGTGTATGTCGCCTGAAAATCGCTCGAGGCGTTGTTGTAGATCGTAGAGAACTGTTCCGTGCTTATCGCGTTGGCAAACTCGGCAGTCGTAGCTTTGATTAATGCTTTCAACAGCTGGTCGTCAGGCATTTCGCTGTTATCGTCGTCACCGCCGAATGGCGCGTCGTTGGTTGCGGTGCGGGTCGTATTGTCGTTCTTGGCAAGGTTCGACAGGTCGAATTTATCGCCGCAGGAACAGCCTAGTGCGATAAGTGCGACAATGCCGATGGCGATCAGGGCACCGAATTTATCATCCTTACCCAAAAATATCTTTGCTGCGAGGTTTTTCATATATTCTCCGTTTTACAGATGTTTCGACAAATTAAAGCGTGCGAGTTTCCTATTTTCGCCAGGGTTCCAATAAACTTATCCAGCTATCGACCGTGCGGGTAAATTCGGTTTGGCAGCGGACGGCGCGTTCTTTGGGGAGATAGCCTTCCGTCAGAATGTTAGAGTGTTTCACGGGATTTGAGCCGTAGATCATGCAAAGCGAATTGTAAAACCGCTGTTCCTGCAGCAAGTGCTCATCCGCGAGACTTCGCTGATCCACTTTATTGCCTTTGGATTCGATCGCGAAAGCATCGGCGGCGGCGAATACAGCTCTTACGCCTTCTTCGCCGAGTTCCTTCAGATTTATGTAGGCCGAACAACGGTCGGCGGCGTCTTCCTCGTTTCCGGCGACGGGGAGTTTGTAAATATCGATCAGGGCGTGGCCGATCTCGTGAAGAAAAACGAATCGGACAGCGTCGTTCATCTTCTCGTACGCTTTCGCGTCGTTGTTGCCCGAGCTTTTGAAAGTCTTGTAGAAATGCTCCATCAACTCGTAACACATTGTCACGGATTGATCGCTGGAATCGTAAAACGCGTTGATCTGATTGCAGGATTTGGTGCGAAGATGAACGTCCGTCGGCAAAACAAGCGCACGATTCAATTTATCCGCAGCGTTTTCAAGCAGCCTTTTATCCTTTACCTGGCGGTCGATCTCGGCATAACGCGCGGTGCTGACCTCGGAATGCTCGACGATAAAATCTCCTTCATCTTTTTTTCTGCCCGCCGACGGAGAGCCAGTATCGATATCTTCGCTTTCCGTATCGCTGGATATGCTCCTGTTTGGCGGCGAATCATCTTCGCGGCCGGAACTGCAGAAGCAGGCCGTTACGAAAACGAGTACGGCTGCGATGAAAAATAGATTTAAAAGATTTGGACGCATAATTGCCGAAAGTAACGCCAGCATTCCGATGGCCGTCGCGTTGGCTTACAGCCGACGTGGAGGCCGGGCGGGACACCCAACCTGACGAGCCACCAGGAAAGCGCTACGTCAATGACGGAAAAAGTTGAACAATTTGCACAAAAATTGGCTGGGAAATAAATATTTACCAGCCAATGATAGAGATAGAAATGGATTTTGTCTATTGTGATTTCTCAACAAACGAAATAAGCGTCCGCACGGCGACCGCCGTCGGGCCTTTTGCCTGATGCGGACGGGCCGATTCGTACCATGCCGTACCGGCAATATCGAGGTGTGCCCATTTCGCTTTATCGATAAATTCCTGAATAAAAACGGCACCCATGATCGTTCCAGCCTTCCCACGCGGACCAATATTTTTGATGTCGGCAATGTCAGATTTGATCTGTTTGCTGTATTCCTTGCTGAGCGGAAGCTGCCAGAAGCCTTCGCCGTTTTCCGTGCCGCAATCGCGGATCTGGTCGATCAATTCCTGGTCGTTGCCCATAATGCCCGTGTTCTGATCGCCGAGAGCCACGATCACTGCACCGGTCAATGTCGCCATATCGATGATTTGTGTTGCTCCCTGTGTTTCCGCATAAGCGACCGCATCGGCGAGCACAAGCCGGCCTTCGGCGTCGGTATTAAGAATCTCAACCGTCTTGCCGTTCGAAGCGGTAACTACATCGCTCGGGCGTGAAGCCTTGCCGTCCGGCATATTTTCGACTGCGGCTATAATACCGATAACGGGCACACTCGGTTTAAGAAGCGCAATTGCTCGCATCGTGCCGATCACCGTTGCACCGCCGGACATATCATATTTCATTGCGTCCATGCCTTCTGCGGGTTTGATCGAAATCCCGCCGGTGTCGAACGTAATGCCTTTGCCGACGAGTGCGAGAAGTTCACCTTTTTTACCGGTGCTTTTCGCGGGCGTATATCGCATCACGATCATTTTCGCGGGCTGCTCGGAACCGTATGAAACACTCATCAGCGAACCCATGCCGAGCTTGGTCATTTTAGCTTCGTCGAGAACTTCGCATTTGATGCCGGTTTCTTTAGCCATTTTCTGGGCTCGATTGGCCATTTCGGTCGGCGTCAGTATATTGGGCGGCTCGTTAGCCAGATCGCGGGTGAAATTCATTGAATCGCCGATGATCTGGCCGCGGTTCAAACCTTTTTTAATGTCGTCGGATTTTGCGCCTTCCACGCAGATGACGATCTTTGTAATGGCTTTATCGTTTTTATCGACGGTCTTATATTTGTCGAGTTCGAATTGGCTGGTGACCGCTCCGCATACAGCATTCTGTGCGATATCCGACGCATCGCCTTCGTAACGCGGCAGGAACGCGAAAGTTTTCGCGTTGCACTTCCGCAGATAACGCGTAGCGGTGCCGGAAGCGACCGCGACGTCGTGAAGTTTGTATTCGGCTTTGTCGCCCGCTCCGACGAGCAGAATATTTCTCGCCTTGACCTTGCCGGCCGGTGTTACGCGGAACAGGGAAATTTCGCCCGTTTCACCCTTGAATTCTTCGGCCTTCACAGCTGCTGAGATATGGCCTCCGGTCAAATTATCAAGATCCGCGACAATACCTGAAAAAGATTTTTCGTCCTTAAAAACGACGACCGCTAAAGCGTCAACATTGGTTTCGGAAAAGTTTTCCGAAAGGGCTTGGGATTCCATCGATTACCTCTGTGTATAAAATTTGCTTATGTGCGCAAAAAGACTTGTAATATCTATAACTTATCTCAGGTTTTCTTTCAACTGCTGACGTGTTTCTTTATCGACCGCTTTTTTCATCTCGGCCTCGCGTTTGTCGTATAGTTTTTTGCCCTTCGCGACGCCGATCTCGAATTTTATGCGTCCGTTTTTCCAGTAAATAGAAGTAATGACCAAAGTCATGCCTTTTTGCGTAGTTTCCCTTTCGAGCTTTTCGATCTCTTTCTTATGCAAAAGCAGCTTCCGAATCCGCATCGGATCGTGATTTTGCGTATTTCCGTGCGAATACGGCGAGATGTGAACGTTGAAAAGCCAGACCTCACCTTCGCGGACGGAAACGTACGAATCCTTTAATTGAAGGCGGCCATCCATTATGCTTTTCACTTCCGTGCCCTTTAGAACGGCGCCCGCTTCGAACTTATCGAGAATTATATATTCGTGATAAGCCTGGCGGTTGTTTAATATTTCCTTGTCAGCGGTGGACATATAATTCAATGGCAGAAGCCTGACCATTAGGTAGGACTTAAGGCTAACGTTATATGAAAGCGCTCTCTAACGGTCAGGCTTCTGCCGGAGCCTTGTTAGATTTTGCATTTCTAAATCACATCGCGCAAGGCGGGTAAATCCTAAGTCATTTGACAATAGCCGATTGCGGAACGTAAATTATAGGAACGTTGGGAGATCGTCTAATGGTAGGACTGCAGTCTCTGGATCTGCCTATCGGGGTTCGAATCCCTGTCTCCCAGCCAACAATTCAGTCGAGAGTCGAGAGTCTGAAGTCTAGAGAGCAATCTTTTACTCCAGACTCTTGACTCCAGACTCTCCACTCTTATGGACGAATGGCATGAAACCGAGATCCGCGTCCGATATGCCGAGACCGACCAAATGGGCATCGCTCATCATTCGAACTACGTGATATGGTTTGAGGTTGGCCGCAGCGATCTCTGCCGTGCCAAGGGCTTTTCCTATAAAGAAATGGAAGATGAAGCCGGTGCTCTGATGCTTGTCGCCGAAGTCTACTGCCGCTATAAATCACCTGCATATTATGAAGATTCCCTGATCGTCCGCACTCAGATCGCCGAGATCCGCAGCCGCTCGTTACGTTTTATTTACGAGATCGTCCGTGTTGCCGACGCCGTAACGCTTGCCGAGGGCGAGACGCTTCATATCGTCACCGACGAAAATAAAAAGGTTCGCCTCATCCCTGAAATTTACAAAGAAAAACTGCTTGCCGACAGCATTCCCGTCACAGATTCGTTCCCCTCAAATCAGGCGCCAAGCTAGAAAATTACGTTAAATGAATCACTAAACCTGTCTTTACGGGGTTTCGTCGATGGGCTAAACTTAGAAGTATGCCCGGATACGCTGTTGCAGAAATTTATTTTATTGCGGCGATGATGGTTTTGATCCTCGTCATCTGCGTTGTCGCCGTCTATTTTTTTGCCCGAACATATAAAAAGGAAATGCGTGAAAAACAGGAAAGAATAGCTGCCCGCGACAAGGCTAAAAGCGAGAACGCTGTTCAACCCGCTGGCGTCGAGAATTAATTTGTATGCATTCGAAAATTCTGGATAGGTCAAAAACAGTTCTTGTCGTCATTGATGTGCAGGAAGCGTTTCGCAGCGTGGTCAATGATTTTGCGTTAATGGCGTCGAATATCGCGATCGCCGTGCGCGGACTTCAAATCCTGGACGTGCCTGTGATTGTCACCGAACAATATCCGAAAGGTTTGGGCCGCACCGCCGAAGAAATTTTGCTGGCGTTTATCGAAGAGCCGGAGATCATCGAAAAAACAGCCTTTAGTGCGTGCAGAGCGGATGGCTTTGTCGAAAAACTAAGATCGCTAAATGCTTCTCAGATCGTTCTCTGCGGTGTCGAAGCACATGTTTGCGTGAGCCAAACAGCCCACGATCTGCTCGATCAGGGTTTCAAAGTGCATCTGCTCGAAGATTCGACTGGTTCCCGGTACGACCACGACAAAAAAGCCGGTTTTGCAAAAATGCATTCTAGCGGCGTGGTGGCGTCGAGCTTTGAAATGGCTTTGTTCGAATTAATGGGCCATTCAAATCACGATAAATTTAAAGACATTCAGTCGCTTGTCAAATAGTTTTATTAAATGGATATACTTTCTTCGCTCAACCCGCAGCAAATCGAGGCTGTCAAGACAGCCGACGGGCCGCTGCTGATTCTGGCCGGTGCCGGGTCCGGCAAAACGCGCGTTATTACGGTTCGCATCGCTTATTTGATCACCGAAAGGAAGGTGCAGCCTTACAATATTTTGGCGGTGACCTTTACGAACAAGGCGGCCGGGGAAATGCGTTTGCGGGTGCAAACTCTTTTGAAGGACGAGAAGATCGATTCGTTTCCGTTGCTTTCGACGTTTCACAGTCTATGCGTGCGGATATTGCGGCAGGATATTGAGAAACTCGAAGAAGGTTATACGCGTTCGTTCACCATTTACGATACGGACGACTCGCAGAAGGTAATTAAGGCGTGTATTAAAGACCTCGGCATTGACGAAAAGCAATTAGCTCCGCGATTCGTCCGTGGGGCAATCAGCTCGGCGAAGAATAAAGGCGAGGATGTCGAACTGTTTACTTCGCGCGTTGAACAAACCGACGAGCGGAGGGCGGCGATGGCAAAGGTCTTTAAAATGTACGAAGAGCGTTTGAATAAAGCCAACGCTCTCGATTTCGACGATCTGCTGATCAAAACTGTGAAGCTGCTGCGAAAATCGCCGGAGGTGCGGGCGAAGTATAATGACCGCTACAAATATATTCTGGTTGATGAATATCAGGATACGAATGCCCTGCAATTTGCTATGATCAGCTTTCTAACCGAAAAACAGCAGAATATCTGTGTCGTCGGCGATGACGCGCAGAGTATTTATGGCTTCCGCCAAGCCGACATCCGCAATATTCTTGAATTCGAGCAGCATTTTCCGAGCGCGAAAGTTATTCTGCTCGAACAGAATTACCGCTCGACGCAGACGATTCTGGATGCCGCCGACGCTATTATCTCGAACAACACCAAGCAGAAAAAGAAAAAGCTTTGGACGGCGAATCCCGGCGGCGAACGGATGTTTTATTACCAAGCCGGCGATTCGGACGGTGAAGGAAGATTTGTCGCTTCGCGGATCGAGGAGCATCGGCGGCGCGACGCCAGTCAAAGAATCGCGATTTTGTACCGCACAAACGCTCAATCGCGTGTATTTGAAGAATCGCTGCGGCGTCTGCGAATCGAATATAACATCGTCGGCGGATTTTCGTTCTACGAGCGAGCTGAGATCAAGGATATTATCGCGTACTTGAAAATGGCGCTAAATCCATTTGACGACATTGCTTTGCTGCGGGTTATAAATACGCCTTCGCGCAGTTTGGGCAAGACTTCACTCGATGAATTGCAATCGCGGGCAAGGCAGCGAAATGTGTCGCTGTGGGAAATGATGTGTGCGATTGCCGATGACAAGATCGACCAGCCGGTAAACCTGACACCGCGGGCGAAAGAGTCGATGCGTAAATTCAAGGCAGTTATTGAGACATTACACGAAAAGGCAAGCGAAGCTTCAAAGGGCGAGAAACCGGTTTCGGACGTTGTAATTTCGGCGATCGAAGATACCGGATATTCACTGATGCTGCGGGTTGAAAATTCGGACGAGGCCGAAGCAAGGCTGGAGAATCTCGAAGAGCTTGTAAATGCTGCCGTCGATTACGACAAAACAGAGGAAAACGGTCTGCGAGATTTTATCGATCACGCAGCGCTTACCTCGGATACCGATAAATTCGACGGAAACGCAGGCGTAACCATGATGACGGTTCACGCGGCTAAAGGCCTTGAATTTCCGATAGTTTTCATTGTCGGGCTGGAAGACGGAATTTTTCCGCATTCGCGCAGCCAGAACGATCAATCCGAACTGGAAGAAGAGCGGCGGCTGGCTTATGTCGCCATTACGCGGGCGGAAAAGCTTTTGTACATTACGCACGCTATGCGGCGACGTGTTTACGGGGAAGAAATTGCGGCGGAGCCTTCACAGTTCTTAAATGAAATGCCGCTCGAATCGATCGAAGACCTTTCACGCGGACCGTCGTGGCTGTCGTACTCGCGAAGTTCGACGGCGAAGGACAGCAAAGACACAATTGCCGCTCTTCGCGGCGAACGCTTACCTGAAAAGGCCAGAGCGGTGTATACAGGAAAAACCTACAACAGCGCCGATGCGATCGCGGAGTTCTTCAGCAAGAGAAGCGGTGAGAAGTCGGCAGTCAGCGGTCAGGATGTGGAAAAATCTGTATCGGGTTTGGACAAATTACGAGCCTTGGCGACCAACGAGTCGAAAGCCCACAGTCCAAAGTCCGACGCCCTTGAATTTTCGGCAGGATCGCATGTGCGCCATTCGAAGTACGGTAAAGGGCTTGTCCTGCGACGGGAAGGAACGGGAGATAATGTCAAACTGACGGTTAGTTTTCCAGGGTTCGGCCAAAAGAAACTTATTGAGCGATACGCAAATCTTGAAAGGGCATAACTTTTGCAATGTTAGACTCCCAAAGAAATACTGTACTAATTTAGTTCAGATACAAGAGGAGATTCTAGGTATGAAAAGTTCTAAATTCGGCAAATTGTTTTTATTGCCAACGGCTGCAGCGGCATCGTTTATCTCGGCCGGGTGCGGCGCTCAGCCGGGCACGACTAATGTTAACCTGACTACTTCTAATTCGAATTTATCGAATTCAATGGCGAATACGTCGAACATAAATGCGGTAAACTCCAACACAAACTCGATGACAACTTCCGTCGTTGAATCGCGTGAGCCGGAACAATATCAGGCGACGGTTAAATTAATTCTTGAAGCGATTGGCGACACGCAGAAAACCGCGGTTCCGCCTTTAGGTGCCATCGTTGCCCGTAACGGTGCGGATAGGGCAATGGAATTCACACTGCCGAACAACGAAAAGGTAATTTACATCGAAAAGGCGGGAGTCAACTATGTTGTGCTTCCAAATCGCAAGCAATATGCGGAATTGACGAAAGAATCGGTTGGTTTCGAAGTTCGGCGGCTTCTGATGCCCGAACAGATCGTAAATCAAATTAAAGGTTTGCAGGGCGTGCGGCTCGTCGGCGAAGAAACGTCGAATGGCCGGACTGTAACAAAATACGCATACAGCGGCAGTGCAAATACACAGACGCAAGCGGGAAATGTCGGCACTGAATCTACTTTGTTTGTGGACAAAGAGACAGGGCTGCCCCTTCGCTCGGAAACCGTGTCGCAGTCTAACAGCGGCGGCAACGTGCAGGGATACAAAGGCATGCGAATCGTTACGGAAATGAGCGATATTAAAACCGCGCCTGATTCCCAGATATTCAATGTTCCGACCGATTTTCAAAAGATCGATTCTGAACAAGTGAAGGCTCAGGTTGGTTTGATATTCAATATGGCCGCGGCTGTGATCGGACAGGTAATGCAGCAGCAGGGAAGGCCGGTTGCGAGTCCGACTGCCTCACCAGCGATGTAGGCATCGTTCTGAGTTCAAGCTTCAGCTTGTCTTTTAGCTGATGAGGAAGCAAGCTAAAGCTTGAACTCAGAAAAAAAATGTATGGGAAAAATTCTAATTGGATTATTGATTGGATTGCTTATCGGCGGGGCACTAACGTTTTACTTCTTCGTTGGCGTACCGCAGGCTTCGGAACTTCCGGGAGCACCGATCCAAGCCCCTGTTGCCACGGGTTCGCCGGCCGGAACGGCACAGATCGCTCTCGGCCAGGATTTCTTTAATGAAGTTTTAACTACTATTTTTAAGGATATGACGCCGCCGTCATTTCCGCTTGGCCCGCAGCAGCCGAACGGAGCCGAGCAGGCTTGCGGAGACAAGATCACGATCCAGAAAGAGGGAAGCGGGATTCAGACCGGCCTTCGCTTTGAAAATAATACTATTGCCGCTCCGCTCGCTTTTACTGGAAGCTACAGCTCACCGTTCGGCTGTCTGCAGTTTACGGGCTGGGCACAAGCGAACTTCGAGCTCCGCTACGACGCTTCACAGCAGGCGGTCTTTGGGCGGATAAATGTCGAGACAGTGAATCTCGACGGCGTCAATCCAATTGTCGGCGCTTTGGTAACTCCGCTGGTTCAAAATACTTTGAACGATCGCGTCAATCCGGTCCAGATTTTAAATGGCAGCCAGATCTCCGTCGCGGCACCGATCGTTTCAGCCAACGGCACGCTGCAGGCAGCTGTCAAAGACATCAGGGCAGAGGTTAAGAATAACACTCTCAACTTATATGTGATCTACGGATTTCAGGGTTCCGCTCCGGCTTCTTGACTGTGGCATCAAGGTCTATCATGGAAAATTCACGAAATTCATCTATTATTGCGTCATCAGACAGATGGTCTGATGACGCAATAAATACAATGAAAAATAAAATCTCGATCGTTTTGATCTCTTCAATTCTGCTAAGCATTACCCTCGGATGTAGTTACTTCAACGCGGAGGAAACACCGGTCAACGGAACTGAAACGAGCAATACCAACAAGTCACTGACTGACAGAGCAGTTGATACTGCCGTTGGCGAAGCGAAGCCGGGCATCGCTGAATGCGATGAGGCAATGGACATGATTACCGCTTATGCCAATAATCCTGATGACGGGTTGGCAGTGAAAGTCGCGAAGACACTGTTTTTCAACCGGATAAAAGAATCGGTTCGCCAAACCATTGAAGGGAATAAAGGCGATCCGAAGGAAATAGGAAAAAATTGCCGCGAAATAAAGGCCGAGATTGAGAAATATATGGCTAATGAATCAAACAAAAAATAAAATTTGAGTGAATAATTGAAAAAGCCCTTACCGAAATTGTCCGGTAAGGGCTTTTTTAGATCTGATCGTTTGGCTTAAACACTCATGATTTCAACTTCTTTATTCTTAGCCAGTTCGTCGATCCTGGCAATAAATGCATTCGTGTGTTTTTGCACTTCTTCAAGGCCGCGACGCTCGTCGTCTTCGGAAAAAGCTTTGTCTTTGGCCATAGTTTTAAGCGCATCGTTGGAACTGTGGCGAACATTGCGGACTGCGATGCGGTGTTCTTCCGCGATCTCGTGGATCTGCTTGGCAAACTGCTTGCGACGTTCTTCGTTAAGGGCCGGAACGGTCAATCGTATCACCTTACCGTCATTAGATGCCGACAAACCTAAATTTGCCGCGGTTATAGCTTTTTCAACCGCCGCCATTTGAGTCGCATCCCAAGGTGATACCGTCAACATTTGCGGTTCAGGTACCGCTATCGAAGCCATTTGGCTTAACTGGGTCGGGGTGCCGTAGTAATCGACCATTACGGCGTCGAGCAAGCCCACGGTCGCACGGCCAGTGCGGACATTTGCGATCTTTCGCTTAAAATCTTCGACGACCGCGTCCATTTTGGGTTTCGTTTCGTTTGTTACGGAATCTACGCTCATTAAAACCTCAAATAAATAATTTTATCCGGCGTTTTGCGCCCTTTTTTCTACCGTTACCAATGTACCAATGCTCAGATCGCCATCGACTGCCTTAAGAATATTGCCGGTTTCCTTCATGTTGAAAACCATGATCGGCAGATTATTGTCCATGCAAAGTGAGATCGCCGACGCATCCATTACCTTTAGCTGCTTTTCGAGAACTTCCTGATAAGAGATGGTTTCGAACCGCGTGGCCGATGGATCAGTCATCGGGTCGGCCGAATAAATGCCGTCAACCTTAGTCGCTTTGAAAATGATCTCGGCGCCGATCTCGCAGGCACGCAAAGCGGCCGCGGAATCAGTAGTAAAATATGGATTTCCCGTACCGGCGGCGAAGATGACGACTCGCTGTTTTTCAAGATGCCGGATAGCGCGGCGGCGAATAAACGGCTCGGCTAGCTGCGGTATATCTATTGCCGACATCACGCGGGTGTAAACGCCGACCTGTTCTAAAGCATCCTGCAAAACCACAGCGTTCATCACGGTCGCTAGCATCCCGATATAATCGGCCGCTCCACGATCCATATTTCCCGCCGATTTCGAAACCCCGCGAAAAATATTGCCGCCGCCGACGACTATGGCGATCTCGACGCCGAGAGCGTGAACAGCCTTGACTTCCCGCGCTACGGATTCAGCCACAAGTGTGTCAATGCCATAGTTCTGCCCGCCCATCAAGGCTTCACCGGACAGCTTAAGCAGAATGCGTTTGAATGCAGGGGCCATAGAGCAGATGTCGGTTGTCAGTTGTCAGTTGTCAGCGAAGACAGAAAAATCTGACAACTGACAACCGGCTACTGACAACTGTTCTAACCTACCATCGAAGCGACTTCGGCCGCAAAATCGTCGGTTTTCTTCTCGATGCCTTCGCCCATTTTGTAGCGGGTGAAGCGGCGGATCGAGATGTTTTCCTTGATCGAACCGATTTTTTCGGCAACGAGTTCACCGACCGTTTTGCTCGGATCTTTGACAAAAGGCTGATCGACAAGAACATTATCTTCGTAAAATTTATTCAGGCGGCCTTCAATGATCTTGCCTAAAACTTCTTCCGGCTTTCCGGCGTTTTTGGGGTCGCTTTTGAGCTGTTCCAAAAGGAAAGTGCGTTCCTTGTCGAGATCGGCTGCCGGAACTTCTTCACGGCTGGCGTAACGCGGATCGGACGCGGCGATGTGCATCGCTATATCCTTTACAAGCCCCTGAAATTCCTCGCCGCGAGATACGAAATCGCTTTCGCAATTGACCTCGACCATCACGCCGACCTTGCCGCCCATGTGAATGTAAGATCCAACGGCGCCTTCCGCGGTAACGCGGCCCGCTTTTTTACCTGCGGTCGCCATGCCTTTCTTTCTCAAGATTTCCATCGCCGCCGTTTCGTCTCCGTTTGCTTCGACGAGGGCGTTTTTACAATCGATCATCCCCGCACCGGACTTTTCGCGTATGGATTTTACTGCACTTGCTGTGATTTCTGCCATTACTTAACTCCAATTAATCGGTTAGAGTGCACGCTTTAGCGTGTCTTTCGGTTAACCGGGAAACACGCTAAAGCGTGCACTCTACCCTTCGAATCTATAAAAAAGCGTAGCCTATTCGTCATTAACGGAAACGGCTACGCTTTCAAAAAAAATAAAAAATATCTAGCTTGCGGTTGCTTCCGTGACTTCTTTTTGTTCGGCTTGCGTGGTATCCGCAACGTGTTCATCTGCCATCTTGCTTACTTCCGGCCTGACTTCGACCTCGGTACCTGTACCCGGTTCCTGATCAATGTAAGAACCGCCGGTAGGATCGGCATGAGTCGCGTCAGCGGTTGCAAAAGACTGATCGGCAACCTGAATCACCGGTTCGGCCGGCTGTGCAAGGCTTTCACCGAGATCGTTAATCACTTCGCCGTCTTCCGCCGCTTCGACTTGATTCGAATGGCCTTCGGTTCCGACCTGCTGGCCTTCGAGAATTGCATCGGCAATACGCGAAGCGAATAAACGGATCGCACGTAAGGCATCGTCGTTGCCGGGGATTACCTGATCGATACCTTCCGGCGAGCAGTTTGTGTCAACTACCGCAACAATCGGAATTCCCAAACGGTTTGCTTCCTTGACGGCGATATCTTCTTTGCGCACATCAATTATGAACATTAAATCTGGCGGCCCACCCATATCTTTGATTCCAGCCAAATTCTTCATCAGGCCTTCGTGCAATTTATCGAGTTTCAGCCGCTCTTTCTTCGTGAGCATTTCGAAACGGCCGTCTTCGCGCATCGTTTCGACTTCTTTCATTTTGGCGATCGATTTTTTGACCGTATCGTAATTTGTCAAGAGCCCGCCGAGCCAGCGGTTGTTGATGTAGTACTGCCCGCAGCGTTCGGCTTCTTCCTTAATCGCGTCCTGGGCCTGGCGTTTGGTGCCGACGAAGAGGATCTTTTGATTCGGCCTTTCGGTGACCGACTCCGTGACATAATTGAGAGCGTCGCGAAAGAGCTTTTGCGTTTTCTGGAGGTCAATAATATAAATGCCGTTGCGTTCGCCGAAAATGTATTCCTTCATCTTCGGGTTCCAACGGCGAACCTGGTGTCCAAAATGAACTCCTGCTTCCAGAAGTTCTTTCATTGTTACTGTTGCCAAAATTAAATCTCCTGACTTATTGGTTTATGTACTCGGTGAGCCGGTCTGTTGAACCAATATGGTTCACCGATGGATTAATGTTCTGAGTTCAAGCTTCAGCTTGCCTTTGGCGTGAAGCGTAAGACAAGCTGAAGCTTGAACTCAGAACGATGAAACTATCTCTTCGAGAACTGGAATCTCGCACGGGCGCCTTTCTGCCCGTATTTCTTACGTTCTTTCTGACGCGGATCGCGTGTGACCAGCCCGGCTTTTTTGAGAGCGGGGCGAAGATCGGCATTGAATACCATCAACGCACGCGTGATTCCGTGACGCAATGCACCTGCCTGTCCGGCTGTTCCGCCGCCGGCGACATTTACGAGAATGTCGAATTTGCTTGCCGTATCCGTTAACCGAAGCGGCTGGCGAATGATCATCCGCAGAGCTTCGTTCGGAAAATACGCATCGAATTCCCGACGGTTTACAATGATATTGCCTGTTCCCGGACGAAGGTAAACCCGTGCGGTCGATGTTTTTCTGCGGCCCGTGCCGTAATATTGAATGTCTGCCATATTCTAGTTGTCGGTTGTCAGTTCTCAGTAGTCGGTTGCTCTTTACTGACAACTGACGACTGGCTACTGACAACTGTTTCTACCTTGTCTTTACTTCGATCGCCTCAGGGCTTTGTGCCGAATGTCTGTGTTCCGCGTCGGCGTAAACTTTCAGTTTTTTCGCCATTGCCTTGCCGAGTTTTGTTTTCGGGAGCATGCCGCGGACGGCCAGTTCTATTACCTTTTCAGGCTTTTTCTCGAACATTTCCCTTGCCGTCGTTTCGCGCAGTCCGCCCGGATACAGCGTGTGGCGGCGATACAGCTTCTCATCGGTTTTCGCACCCGTAAATGTTGAGTGACGCGCGTTAATTACAACGACGTAATCGCCCATGTCCAAAAACGGGGTCCACGCCGGATTGTTCTTGCCCGACAGCATTCTGGCCACTTCCGTCGCCAGACGCCCAACCGTTTTACCCTGAGCATCGACCACAACCCACTTGCGATTTTCAGCCAAACCCTTCCCGCTCGGAAAATAAGTACTCATAAATGCCTACACTGATAGATATATCCGCAAAAATGCGAACAGGTAGAATATCGAAACGCCGCCAAAACGTCAAGCTGGGGCGAATATATTAACAAAAGGCTCTCAATCTGACCGTCGGGGCGACGTTAATGACCGCGGGGGCTACATGCAAAAGTCCAAAACTACCATATTTCGCCATACGCGTTCAGACCCGCCATCTCACATATAACAGTTAAACTAAAATAATTGTTGCGTATTATAGAACGCCTGTGCTATAAATGAAACATCGTGCCGCCCGTGTGATATGAGTTTAGATTAGGAAAAATTGAAGGAGATTTTTAATCAAGGGCAGCAGTAACCTTTCCTTTTTTTCCGATTTATTCGTGTTTCTCAGTGTGTTTTCGTGGTTTCAGTCTTAAAAGGTTTTAAGAAGTAACCACGAATCAACACGAACAGGACACGAAACAAATCAAAAAAAACAAAACCCTTGATTCAAATTACGTATATATGACACTCGACAGACAATGGGAAAAATTCAAAGGCGGGCCGCTGACGAAGCGTGGTGACGAAGTCCGCGTGACTATCAATCGCAAAGGCCTTATCTATATGAACCCGAAAATGTACCAATGCTTCGGCAGCCCAAAAGCGGTCGCTCTCTATTACAGCCGCGAAGACGATTCGATCGCCATCGAACCGGGATACCCGCGTTTTGCGGAAAATTTCCCGGTCGTCAAAAGACAACTGGGCTGGGCCATCCACGCCTCCACCTTCTGCCGCCACTACAACATCCGCATCCCCAACACCGAACGCTTCATCCGCCCCGACCTCACCAACGAAGGCCACCTGATCCTAAACCTCCGCGAAACCGTAACCGTCGGCGGAATAACCACAAAGCGTAAACGCACGCTGGAATAATAGGTCTAGTAGTTTGTATAATTTCGCAAGCTTAGTACGGCAATCCCTAATCCATGAACTTTAATAAAATTCTCGAAAAATACAGAGCGGAATCTCTCAATGAGCGTGCCAAAGGCGACAAGTTCGAGAGATTGATGCAGCGTTATCTACAGACTGACCCGACCTACGCTAACACTTTCGACAAAGTATGGCTTTGGAACGAATTCCAATTCCGCCATCACTTCGGCGGCAGCGACACCGGCATCGATCTCGTAGCCGCGACATATTCCGGCGAATATTGGGCGATC
>JANMSP010000357.1:0-16422 GCA_031389475.1 Pyrinomonadaceae bacterium | reverse complement strand
GGCCCCGTTCCATATTTTGTCTGCACCGGGAGCGTTTAGATTCGTGCCTACATGATCGTAGTGAGCACCGATGGCGACCATCTCATTTTTCAATACGGGATCGCTGCCTTCCCAGATCGCCACTACGTTCTGCGTCGTCGCCGAGTCCGTTTTGGCCGTCACGGAAATTCCGACTTTTTTGGCTGTGTTAAAGGTAAAAGGCGCGGTGTCCGGCGTTTTTACCGAATTTGCGGATTCGCCGGCGAATAAAGCTTCGCCAATTTTTTGCGATGCGAGGATGACGGGCAGAGTGGAAACAGTAGTGGCCGCCGGTTCGTCTTCCAATCCCTTTACTTTCATCGCTCCGCCGCTGCCGAGAAATTGTTTGAGCTGCCCCCAGAAACCCTGCAATTCGGGCGAAGCGATGTAGATCACGCCCGCCGCGCCCTTCTGCCGCGCGTAGGCGACCGGATCGGCCCAGTCGGTGCCTTTTGCCTCAGGTTTGAGGTCGGCACGCGTGACGCCTTTTGGAAGGATAATGAGCGACGCATTAGTCGGTGCGCCCTGCATTTGAACGACGACGATCTTACCGCTAACGTCCAAACCGGAGTAAGCATCGATGTTTTTCGATTTGACGAGCCAACCATTACCAGCGAAAACAAGTGGTTTATCGAGCGTGCCGGTTGTGTTCCCGGCCATGCGGAAAAATTCTTCACCAATTGCGTATCGCTGTCCGCCGACTTCCATAAATGCCGTTGCCGCATCGACGACTTCGCGGTTCAGCGTCATTTTCTGAAAGAAAGTGCCGTTATCGCCAGCCGGTTTAAAACCCCATTTCCAGAGGTTCATTTTGATAAATTCGGCGGTAACATCCAGGCCCTGAGATGGAGTGTCACGGCCGCCCATCGCGTCGGAGGCAACAAAATACAGGTATTGTTTGATCTGCTCGGCCGTGACGCCGGAAGCCATCGCCCGTTCGGCCGACGAGATCCTAACTGCCGCCTGGCCCAACGCCGCGGAGGGAAGGAGCAAAGTTATAGTTAGAAAAAGGGCAAAAAAGTTTTTTTTCATTTTGTCTCCGAGAGATATGGTTTGGGTGGTGTGATCTTTGTTCTCTTTAAATTTTCTCAGTGTTTGCTTTTCAATATTTCGCTCGGTTAATTACAGTTTTAGTCGATTCTTTTGGGCTATGCCCGTCTATTTGCGGAAAAGCAATGCTTTTCCGATTTTCGCAAAAAAGATCCATGCGGCTATCCCGCCAATTTCAGCCTGTGCCCGAAGCTAGCGGCATAGCCGCAAAACCATTTCCAATGACAGCAGGAAAAGCAGAGCTTTCCCGCAAATAGAGCGGCAAAGCCGCCGGCGGATCTAGCAATTTTATCCATCAAATCCGAACTATGTTTTACGCAAGTTAGGTGTAAATGGTTTCTTAGGCACTACCGACGATTGCGATCTTGTTTTTATCGGCGAGCTTGAACATTTCTTCACGGTCAAAGATGAGCGTCTTATCCGCCGTAACCGAAAGACACGTCGCACCGGCTTTAATCATGTTTTCGATCGTCGGCACGCCGACGACCGGCACATCGAAACGCATATCCTGATTCGGCTTTGCAACTTTTACGACGGTCAGCTTGCCGTTCGCGAGTTCGCCTGCGCGTTTGATGGTCGCATCCGTGCCTTCCATCGCTTCGATCGCAACGCAGGCGTTGGCACGGACGACGATGGTTTGGCCAAGGTCGAGGCGGGCGAGTTCATTGGCGATATGAAGGCCGTATTCGATATTTCCGAGTTCGGTTTCGTTCGGTTTCCGCTTTGTCAGGACTCCTGCGGGAGCAAGCTGATCCTTAATAAAGTATGTGGAATCTATGAGCTCAATTCCTTCTCTCGCAAGTTCATCCGCAATGCCGCCGATCAATGCCACCGTGTTTCTGCGCGGCAGATTCCATAGCATTTTCAGCATCCGCACATCGGGCAAAGCGCCTGAGAATATTTGAACGTGCTTGACCTGCCCGGCCATAATCACTTTGGTCACTCCATGCCTTTTGAAAAAAGCTATCATTTTACCGAGCTGGCCGATGCCTACCCAGATCAGATCGTCGGCTATAGATTCGAGTTGCGGATCAGTCTCTTCGCGGATCGCGACGACCGATAAATGAGCGCCGCTTTTTTTTGCGTTTTCAACGACGAGGAATGGGAACGTGCCGTTACCGGCGATTAATCCGAATTTCATATGACCCGACTATAATAACGAAGAAGCCGCTTGAAGGCGGACCTCCCAAACGAAGAGTTTGAGGACTTCATCGTCTGGTGGCATTTCGATCAAACGCTCAAACGCAAAACCGATTTTTTCGAGTAATCTGCCCGAACTTCCGTTATCCTGCGTTGTAATCGCCAGCACGCGCTCAAACTGCAAAACATCGCGCCCGTATTCGATCACTCCGCGAGCCGATTCGACTGCATAACCTTTACCGCTAAATTGCGGCAGAAACGCGAAGCCGATGTCGGGATCAGGCAACGTATCGCGTTTTACAAATCCGCAAAGCCCGATCGGCGTCAAACTTTCCTTCAATTCGACCAAATATAAACTATATCCGTTGTCTTCATAGCTTCTAGTAAATCGAGTCTGAATGTAATTACGTGCTTCTTCAACCGTCCGCACGCCGCGGTCGCCGATAAACTCGATAAACGAAGGCTGGTTTAGCTGGTCAAGGATGAATTCAGCATCAGTTTCCGCGACAAGGCGGAGAATCAGACGTTCGGTTTCGAGGATTTTCACGAAGTTTTTTATTCGCTGAACGAGTCTACCTTTAATGTCATTCAAAAGTTTTTGTTCGGATCGGCAAATGACCCTCTTACGTGAATTATCCTGACGATGCCGGACTCAATGTGAAATATTACGCGATAACGGCCAACGATCAATTGCCGATATTCACGCCCGCTTCCATCATCATCCGGAGCGATGGGGTACTTGAGCGGAAATGTCGCAAGATTTTTCAGAATTAGGACTCTTAGTTCGTTTGCCCAATTTTCAGCTTCTTCGACGCCCCACTCGCTACAACCCCAGATAAATGAATCGATAATATCCGCTTCCGCTGATAGTGTCGTCTCAACCGAGTACAATCTCATTTTTTGGCGGGAATGTTGAATTTCGCAAAGAACTCATCAAAGAATTCTTCAGCCGGCCTGGTTCGTCCTGCCTTGACGTCGGCCATACCTCGTCTTATTCCTTCAACTGCTTCCCGCCGATCCTTTTCACGAAGGTAATCCTCATAACTTTCAGCATCGAGCACAACCATTTCAGCCTTGCCGTTAACGGTTAGCACAATCGGCTGCTTCGTTTTTTTCATTTGCTTCATGAATTTAGACGTATCACGTTTGAAGACGCTGAGACTTTGAATGTCGCGGGTAAGTTTCATGAAAATATATTACCACTGATTGCTTAATTCAGTGCGAATTTAGCAATCAACTTTTACAAATCGCCGCCTTCGCTGCACTCCACCAAGTCTTTAAATATGGATTCTGAAGAAGGTCGCTGTCATTGTCTATTTGGTTCAAAACGGATAGCTTGTTCGAATTAATGAGGATGCTTCGGCAATCTTATCTGAAGTAACCAGATCGCACGCTCGACGAATTACTGAACTGTATTCATTTGTGTGCAACGGTAAGCTCGTTTTTATTGTCGTTCTCCCTGCCAGTTTATTGTTTAGCCTAAACTCAACCGATCGCTTATCCAATCCGGATTTCGGCGGTTATCCAACACGGCGTGCACGGTAACGTCAGAATTTTCGAGGCGATAGAATACCGAGAAAGGAAAGTTATCACACACCATGCGATGGAATTTACCATAGGCAATCTGGTGAATTCCTGCGTAGATGGTCAGCGAGCGAATGTCGGACATGATCGAGTCCAAAAAATATCGGCCCAACCCCGGTTCCTGATCCTCATAAAACCAAAAACCGTCCATGATCGTTCTTCGAGCTGACCGTAGAACCTTGATTTTCATTTCAACAGTCTGCGGCGAAGATCGCTTTCGAACTCGTCAAGGTCGATAAAACTGTCTGTTCCGTCGGCTATAGCTTTTTCGCGTTCTTCAAGATACTTGCGGTGCCAATCCGGAGACTCAACATTTTCCCTCTTGAGACTCATGTTTTTCCACAACGCCTCCATCAACTCGACTTTTTGGCTGGCGGTCATTTCTTCGATTGCTGGTATCGTCTGAACATTCATACTTGCATTATAGCGCACTACGCAACCGTTTTTTCGCCAGATTCGGTTTGCTGGCGGGCGTGATATGAGCTGCGCGTCAGCGGTGACGATTCGACGTGTTTGAAGCCCATTGCTATGCCGATCGCCTTCCATTCGGCGAATTCTTCTGGGGTAACGTAGCGTTCGACGGGCAGGCGCTTTTCGTAGGGCTGGAGGTATTGGCCGATGGTCATAATATCGCAGCTTACGGAGCGAAGATCCTTCATCAGTTCGACGACTTCCTCGAAAGTTTCGCCGAGGCCGGCCATAATGCCGCTTTTGGTTTTCATCAGCGGCTGTTGGGTATCGCGCCAGTGAGCGGAGCGTTCGAGAAGCTCTAGTGTCTGCACATATTTGGCATCCGGGCGGACGCGGCGGTAAAGCCGGGCGATTGTTTCGGTATTGTGGTTGAGAACGTCCGGGCGGGCACGGAGGACATTGTTCAGCGCGTCTTCGTCGCCGTTAAAATCGGGGATTAGGACCTCGACCTTACACGCCGGATTCATCTCGCGGACCTTCGTAATCGTTTCCGCCCAGTGCATCGAGCCGCCGTCGGGCAGGTCATCGCGATTTACGGAAGTGATGACCGCGTGGGCCAGGTCGAGATGCATCACGGCCTCGCCGACGTGCGTCGGTTCCATCGGGTCGAGGTCCATCGGTTTGCCCTTATTTACCGCGCAGAAGCCGCAGTGCCGCGTGCAGGTGTCGCCGCCAAGCATAAAGGTCGCGGTCTTGTCCGTCCAGCATTCGAAGATATTCGGGCATTTTGCTTCTTGGCAGACGGTATGTAAGTTTAAACCTTCGATCAATTCGAGCACGGCATTCTGGTTCTTCGGGTCGCCGAGCTTTATCTTCAGCCAATCCGGTTTCGGAAGGCGTTCACGCTTCTTTTTAACGAAATTTTGTATTAGGACTGTTTCTTCGATCATAAAATTTATACCAATATTCTAACACCTGAGCCGCCAAAATTCATTTGACAAAGCAATCATGGGTCAGTACCTAGAGCGGTAGCGACTGAACCAACCGAATTCTTTAATCCAAAATCTAAAATCCGAAATCTAAAATTGAAAGAACCCAGTCGCTATCGCTCCCGGTACCGACAAGAAGAAACCCGGTCGCTGCTGCTCTCGGTACAGACGTGTTCCGCAAAATAGCGCTTGACACGGTATATCGGGTTACGTTAAGTTGCATTTAGTTCTTTAACCGCTTTCGAAAATCGAGAGCACTTAACAGTGGCGATTTAAGGTAACTTGCTCCACTAAAAAAACTGCTAAACACTGCCGGAGATTTTTTTTTATAAAACTCCCGTGCTTTTATTAGCACGGGAGTTTTTTCGTGTTTGGACGAACAGCAGTGTAAAAGCCCCATCCGCTACCGCAGGGGTTACTGACAGGAATTATATGAGCGATCTAGGATTTGCGACACAGCTTGTTCACGCCGGGGAAAGGCGGCCCGCTCCGGGCGGAGTTCCGGCTTCGACGCCGATCTATGCATCGTCTTCGTTTGTTTACCAGACCATGGAAGAGGTTGACCGGATCGTCGATGGCGAGGTTTCCGATTTTGTTTACAGCCGATACGGAAACCCGACTGTGGCGGCGTTTGAAGACGCGATGGCTAAGATCGAGAACGGTAAATTCTCGGTTGCGTTTGGTTCTGGAATGGCCGCATTGCATGCGGCTTTGTTAGGCTGCGACCTAACGCCGGGAGCGATCGTTATTGCTTCAAAAGATTTATATGGCGCGACGTTCGATCTGCTTTATACGATCTTCGGATCTCTTGGCGTCAAAACTGTAACTGTGGATTTCGGCGATTTGGATTGTTTGCACGCGAAGGCAGTCGAATTGAAACCGAGCGTGTTTATCTGTGAAACGCTTTCCAATCCTTTGCTGCGAGTTTGTGACATCAAAGCGGTCAGTAAAATCGCACGCGAGTCCGGTGCGAAAGTGATCGTCGATAACACATTCGCGACGCCGTTTCTTTGCCGGCCGCTTGATCTGGGTGCCGATTTTGTCGTTCATAGTGCAACGAAATACCTCGGCGGACACGCCGATGCGACCGGCGGGGTGGTCATCGCCCGTGAAGATTTTGAGCGTCCGGCGTTGCTCGGAGCATTGACTTTGGTGGGCGGTGTGCTGAGTCCGTGGGAAGCTCACTCGATTTTGCGGGGCTTAAAAACACTCGGCTTGAGGATAGAAAAGCAGTGCGAAAACGCTTCGCTATTGGCGATGTATCTGGATCTGCTGCCAGAGATCGAATCGGTCGTCTATCCTGAATTCTTTGGGGGTAATACTTTGGACGGCGTTTTTCACAGTCCGTTATTCGGAGCAATCGTTACGATTCGATTGACCGAAGATACACGCGAAGCGGCTTACAGGTTTATGAATTCGCTGAAAGTTTGTACGCGAGCAGCGAGCGTCGGTGATATTTTTACCGGAATCGTTCATCCGGCTACGGCAACGCACCGGGAACTGTCACCGGCGAAGCGTCGCGAGCTTGGCATTAGCGAAGGTTTGATCCGTATTTCGGTCGGGATAGAGGACATTAACGACATCATTAGGGATATTGAGCAGGCGCTACAAGTTTTCGTTTCTGATAAATTTCCACCAGCTTTGGCTAGTGGTCAGTTTGAGAGTCAAGCCGTTGGCTTTAGCCGAACTTTTTGATTGAACCAGATTTAGCGCAATCCAATAGCTGAAGCTAGTGGCAATTAATTAAGAATGATCGATTTAAACGACGAAATTACCACTCAAATTGAGGCTCATGGTGAGCGTGACTATCCGCATGAATGCGGCGGAATGCTGATCGGGCATTTTCACGCGGACGGAGCGAAAAGCGTGATCGAAACTTATCCGCTCGAAAATGCGCGTGACGAAGCCGACCGCCACGACCGGATATTGATCTTGCCGAAGGACGTGATGCGTGCAGAGCGTTATGCACGTGAGAAAAAGCTCGATGTAGTTGGATATTACCATTCGCATCCGGACGATTTGGCGGTGCCGAGTCAGTACGATCTTGATCATGCATTGCCGGTCTGGTCTTATGTTATCGTGTCGGTCGAGAAGGGAGAGGCGGTGGATGTCCGTTCGTGGCAAATGGAAAATGACCGATCGAAATTTAATGAGGAAGAGCTTGTCAGTACCGCGAGCGGTAGCGACCGGGGATCTTTAAAGTGAAAAGCATAAAGGCGAAAGGATAAATGAAGAACCCGCCCCATGACGCAGGTGGTGCTGAAATATAAGAAGGGAGAAATAATGTCGATAACAATAATGATACCAACACCACTGCGGCAATTTGCGGGCGGGAAATCGGAAATAGAGGTTCAGGCCGCGACAGCTGGCGAGGCGCTTGAACAGCTTACGAGCGAGCATGCCGAGCTTCGCAAGCATCTTTACAATGAACAAAATACACTGCGGAATTTCGTCAATGTTTACGTAGGCGATGAGGACATTCGTCATCTCAACGGTGGCAACACGCCTGTGAAAGATGGCGAAACGATAATGATCGTGCCGTCAATCGCGGGCGGAAGCTCAGTGGCAGAAGCTAGAACGGCGAGCGAATTGCCCGATCTCAGCAATGAGGAAATCGCCCGATATTCGCGGCATTTGATCCTGCCTGAGGTCGGGCTGGAAGGCCAAAAAAAGCTTAAAGCCGCCCGCGTGCTGATGATCGGCACGGGCGGATTGGGTTCGCCAACCGGCTTGTATCTGGCGGCGGCCGGTGTTGGGACGCTGGGAATAGTAGATTTCGACGTCGTGGACGAATCGAATCTGCAGCGGCAGATAATTCACGGAACAAAGGACATCGGCCGCACGAAAATCGCTTCGGCGAAAGACCGGCTTGAAGACATAAATCCAAACGCGAAGGTTGAAGCTTTTGAAACACGTTTAACGAGCGAAAATGCATTGGAATTGTTCAAGGATTTCGATGTGGTCGTGGATGGAACAGATAATTTCCCAACACGCTACCTTGTTAACGATGCCTCGGTCTTAACGGGAAAGCCGAATGTTTACGGCTCGATATTTCGTTTCGAAGGCCAGGCAAGTGTATTCTGGGCTGAAAAAGGAGCTTGCTACCGCTGCCTTTATCCCGAACCGCCGCCGCCGGGGCTGGTTCCGTCATGTGCCGAAGGCGGCGTACTCGGTGTCCTGCCCGGAATTGTCGGCACGATCCAGGCCAATGAAGTTTTGAAAGTGATATTGGGAGCGGAAGGAATTTTGTTAAATCGTCTTTTGCTTTTCGATGCCTGGAAGATGAAGTTTCGTGAACTAAGACTTCGTAAAGACCCGAATTGCGCGTTGTGCGGCGAAAATCCGACGATAACGGATTTGATCGATTACGAAGAATTTTGTGGACTGAACATACCCGTTGTAGAACCGAAACATATGGAAGAAATCACTGCGGCTGAATTGTCGGAATTGATCAAAAATCAGCCCGATCTGCAAATCATCGACGTTCGCGAACCTTACGAATTTGAGATCGCGCAGATTCCCAATACAAAGCTGATCCCGCTTGGGCAAATCATCGCCCGCTCGCAGGAAATCGACCCGAAATATGCGGCGGTAATCCATTGCAAAGGCGGCGTACGAAGCGCTAAGGCGATAGAGAACCTGCGTGCGAACGGATACGCGGGAAGGCTGATCAATTTGAAGGGCGGAATTGGCGCATGGTCGGATGAGGTCGATCCGTCTGTGGCGAGATATTAAAGTTCTGTGTTCAAGCTTCAGCTTGTCTTCGGCCTGAGAACGAAGACAAACTGAAGCTTGAACTCAGAATGTGAAACTTACTGAATCATGGAGATAGTGGAAACATCTTCAAAATTCGTTTCAGGAATAGCGATCCTGGTGTTTTCAAGGAGAAATTCGCGGATCTCATCGAATGGCAGCGGTTTGGACAGCAGAAATCCCTGGCCGTTTTGACACTCCAGATCTTTCAGCGTTTCGAGCTGTATGTCGGTTTCGATGCCTTCGGCGATAACTTTTAGGCCCAGACTCCGTGCCATTGCTATTATCGTCCTCACAATTTCCGTGTTTGCTCCGTCGCCGTTGATCGGTTTAATGAACGACTGATCAATTTTCAGTGTCGATATCGGCAGCCTCATCAGGTAACTTAAATTGGAATATCCCGTGCCGAAATCATCGATATCGAATTCGATCCCGAGATCGCGCATTCGGTGGAGCATATTGATCGCCCGCTCCTGGTATTCGAAAAACAGCGATTCCGTGATTTCGAGCTTCAGCCTGTCCGCCGGAAATTGCGTTTCATCGAGGATCATTTGAATCCTTTCGACAAGGGAAGGATGAGCAAATTGCTTGAACGACAGATTGACGCTCAGCTTGACACTCGATCTGGTTCCCAGCAGCGGAAGTACCGAACCGATCTGCGTACAGGCTTTGCGTAAAATTTGTTCGCCTAACACGCCGATCAAGCCGACCTCTTCGGCGATCGGAATGAACTTGTTAGGTGATATTTCGCCGAGATCCGAATGATTCCAGCGGGCAAGGGCCTCCATACTTTGAATCTCGCCCGTATCGAGCGAAAAAATCGGCTGATAAAGTATCGAAAATTCCTCTTTTTCAACCGCCCGGCGAAGATCTGTTTCCAATTGCAAAGTTTCCTTGGCGTCCGCATGCATTTGCTCGTCGAATATTTCGTGACGGGCCTTGCCGCCGCGTTTTGCCTGATACATTGCGGTGTCCGCGTCTCGCATCATGTCTTCGGACGTCAAATGCTTTGCGGTCGCGTGAAGAATTCCGATACTGGCCGAGCTGTAGATTTCGTGGCCGCGTATTTCGAAAGGCTCGGCAAATTTCGCATGGATGCGTTCGGCGATCCGGGTCACTTTCTCCATGTAATAACGGCCTTCGACAAGGATCGTAAATTCGTCGCCTCCCAAACGGGCCACTATGTCCGGCGGCCGCATACATTCGCGAAGACGCTGGGAAATAGCTATCAGCAACTGGTCGCCGACGATGTGGCCGAGGCTGTCATTTACATACTTGAAACGATCGAGGTCGATAAAAAGAACGCTCAATTGATATTTTGGATCGAGTTTTGTTTTTAAGAGAGCGTCCGCAAGCCGGCGCATAAAATACGCCCGGTTCGGAAGGCCGGTTAGAGCGTCGTGCGTAGCTTCGTATTGCAGCTTATCTTCGGCAAGCTTTTTATCTGTAATATCCTGAAGCTGAAAGATCAGCGTAGGCTTCTCGGCATTCGCAACGCTCGCCCCGGAAACGCTCCAGAGCACCCAAACCGTTTCGCCTCTCCGGTGACGGTAACGCTGTTCCAACTGACAATTAACAGTTTGCCCGCTGAGCAGCTCATGAATTTTCGCGAGGGCAGTGCCGAGATCTTCGGGGAAAATCATCGACTGGAAATCGTTTGCAAGAAATTCTTCCGCCGTGTATCCGAGGATCTCACTCAATGCGTGATTTACCTTCAGCCAACGTCCGTCCGGCGCGACGAGGGCGATGCCGATCGGAGCGTAGTCGAAGGCGCTTCGAAAACGCAGCTCGGATTCACCCAGGGCGGCGCTGCTTTCCTCGAGGATGCGGGCATACTGACCGGATTGCTCGGCCTGCTGCATCGATATTTCAACGTTTTTCAGATACATCCGGTAGGACATAAAGACAAGCACAATTACCGGAAATGCAGCGATGATAACGCCGAATCCGATGCTGGTCGATAGCTGAACCAAGATACCGGCGCTCACCGCTCCAACAAAATACGTGACGAATATCCAGAGATATTTGGTCTTCCAGTTGTTCCACAACGAGATTCCGGTTTTTAGCGAATCGTGTATCGAGGCCAGCGATGTATTAACGACAAATTGGACGAGGGCCATTATGGAAAGAACGATCACAAAATCGTCGATACTGCCGCTATGGCCATGCATCTGGGCTTGGGTCGTGAGCCCGAGCATTTTCAGCGTTAGAACCACGGCTCCGGTCGAAATCGCCATGGCCGCCGCGTTAAACATCACCGTGATCTTTTTGCTGCAGAACCTAAGCGACGAGAAAAATGCCTCTAACGACGCAAGCACGATCGCCAGTTCGCCGCCGAAAAGCAAAAGGGCCAGAAATATAAACGTGTCGGAAACGGCAATTTGCGACTTAAGACTCGGTATCTGTACCGTGATTCGCGACCCGAAACCGATCGTGAAACAGAGTAAAACGAGAAAATAAACGTTGACCTTTTCCAGCGGCAAGCTGATCAATGCCGCGCCAAGCGCCGCGGCACCCGTTAATATAACGGAAACCATGTAGGCTTTGGACAAGTTCTGATAGTTCATAGCAACGCGCTTGCGGAGTTTCGATTTTTTTGCGATTTATATTTCTTTGCCGGGCAGAGCGAACAAGTTGTTGTCTAATTTAACGTGAGGAGAAAAAGGAAGGCAGGCCCCTAACAGGCCTGCCCTTATTATGATTCAATAACCGCTCATATGTCCAGATATTTGTCGGTTAGACGAATATCGTTGTACAGTGTCCGGTGTTTCGAAATCCTGCTTTCGCAAAACTCCGGTGAGCGTCGTGGAAATCCACATTGCTGAGCAGGCATAGATTCTGCACGCGATCGAGCAGAGAAATGCTAAGTTTGGCAAGGCACTTTGATCCGATGCCCTGTCCGCGAAATTCAGGGTTTACGTAAATTCCCTCGAGATAGATGGCATCGTCGGTTTCCGATATAATGTCGGCCTTGAAAACTAGCTTCCCGTCTTCGTAGCTGACGAATATCCGCCCTTGCTCAATACGCCTCATCACGCGTTTAAGAAAGCCTTCGCGGTCCTTTTCCATTGGGCTGACGCCGCATTCGATCAAGGCAATTTCAGCCTGCGCTTCAGCTACATCGAGGAGTTCATCAGGCTTAGCCAATCGAATGTTGCGGTCGCATTGCTGAACCGGAAACGGAAAACCGAGTTCGAAAAGCTCTTCCGTGCAGACCAATCTGGGCTGCGAAATTCCGCCGGAATAGAAATTCCAGAAACTCTCGGCTGCCGTTCCGCTCGACATTATCAGGTAAAGCGGCGTTTCGGAGTTTCGGGCGGAATAGGCCAAAGCTTTCAATGCCTCGTCGGTCCTGGCTTCGACAAGTGTTGCATGACCTATTAAAGCAACGCCTTCGAGCTTGCCGCCGGAATTTCTGTAACCGAAGAATTTCCCCCGGTTAAGCGAGCTTTCGATCCCGTTATCAAGAATGAACCCGGTCATCACAACGGTGTGCACTGGCCTGATCTTCAGGAACGCCATCACTTCCGCCCGGTTTTCATTTTTCAACTCGCAAACATTGGATAGATCGGGTGCGACGCTAAACATTGGCTGATTAAATGAATGCTCTTTAACTTGTGTGGTAGTTATTGCATGGAATGTCATATATTTTTTCCTCCTATATTATTTGTTGGTTATTCCATGCCCTCGGTATCGTCGCCGAATAAGAGACTGTCTCCTATCAGAACGCCGTCACCGATTAACACACCATCGCCTATAAGCACGCCGTCGCCGATGAGGACGCCGTCACCGATCAATACACCGTCGCCAATCAACACACCATCGCCGATCAAAACACCGAGTGGCAAAAGCAGGCTTCCGCTTCCCAGGATGCCGCCGTTGCTTCGCATGACGTTCGAATTAACCGTCAGGCCGGGCGTATAGAAGAGCGATGTGTTTAGCGAGACAGCACCATCCACATTCGTGATACCCGAGTTGAAGATGTTTTCGCGTTTGTAAACCGCCTGATACTTCGATATCAAATTTTGGCCGGTTATGAATGAATGATTCGCGATAACGAGCTGCGACCATCCGAATGTGGTTCCGCCGATAGTCGAACTCGGAACAGGGGCCACCCAGCCCTCGGGAACCATTGATGTTCCGTTAGCGGCATCCGTTTGAAAGTCGATGTCCGTTCGCAGTGAACGAGCCAATTTTACCGCACCCTCGATATTTAACTGTCCGGCGCCCTGCTCGAACATATCCGCGCCGTTGATCGGCTGTGCGGTATATTCGAGAATCATTTTGACCATTCCCGGCGTCAGGTCCGGATTTACCTGAAGCAGCAGAGCCGATGCTCCGGCGACGGCCGGTGACGACATCGAAGTACCGCTCATTCTCATCATCGCGTCGGCGTGAGTCTCAAAAAGGCCGAGAGGAAGCGAAAGGAGAGGGCTTGCGAGAGACAGTACATTGCCGATGGCTTTGTTTGAAACCAACTTGTTTCCTGGAGCAACAAGATCGGGTTTAATCAGGTTGTCGTAAACTTTCACGCCGTTAGCGTTTGTGTAATAGCTTCTGGTCGGACCGCGTGAGCTGAAGGTCGCGATGCTGTCATCATTGCGCCTTACCGTTCCGAAGCTGTTAGTTGCTCCTACTGTGATCGCATAAGGACTATTGCCGGGAGAGTGGATGCGGCCGTAAGTTTCTTGTCCCTGAGCATCTTTGCCCAAATTCCCGGCTGCCGCCACGACGACGATGCCGTTATTGACCAGTTCCTTGACCTTTAAGCTCACAGGGTCGTTCGTATAGGTATCGACCGCGGTCGTGCCGAGGCTGATGTTAACTACTCGGATGTTGTGAGCAGCCCGGTTTTGTAAGATCCAGTCCAAGCCGTTGAGAAGCCAGGAAACCTGACCGGTGCCGGTATCGCTCAATACCTTGACGCTTATTATGTCTGCATTCGGAGCTATACCTCTGTATGCTCCGCTATTCTTGGTCGAACTTCCAGCCGCGATGCCGGCGACATGTGACCCGTGCCCGAACTTGTCGGCCGTTGCACTTATATTCGAAGTCGTAAAATTTACATTGGCGACGACCCGCGATGTGCCGCCGTTCTTGAACCCGGATGAAGTTGTGTCGATTCCGGAATCGATAATGGCGATTCCGACACCTGACCCGTTAAGCGTGTAAGCCGCCCGCGTGCCGGTCGCCGGCTGTGAGCGCATCGCGCTCGCACCTGTAGTATCTTCGACGTGGCCCATGACCTGGGTCGCCCGGTTCGGCGAAACGTAATTGATCAATCCGCTGAGTGAGAGTTCCTGTACCACGGAAAGCGGCAAGTTAACAACGAGTGTATTGTCGCTGCCGATGCGTTCGATGATGCGGGCACTGCCGTCAGCCATTAGCGAACGCAAAGCCGGATTTTCGGCGTTCTTTGCCTGAATAATGACATCGACGCGTTTCTTTCCGGTCGGGTCTTCCTGCATCATTTCGCGAAGGTCCGGCGAAACATTGTCGCCGCGATAGCCTTCGGAATCGTCCGCTTTTTTGGCCGTTTCGTTTTCCGCATTGCGGCTGCCTTCAATGTTTATCGCTTCGAAAAGCTTTGCGAGGTCCGCAGAATTTTCGATCTTTTCAACGTAAGCGGCTTTCGAACTTCCGCCGATCATGTCTAATTTTTCTTCAGCCAGTGCTGCCGTCAGCTTGCCGCCTGAGCCGAGAAGTGCCGTTACATTGTCTACGAAAAGTATCGTCTGTCCTTTCGAGGCAACGGCATCATCTATAAGTTTCGCGACGCTCGTCGCAACTTCCGATTCCGACTTCGCGTTTGAGAACAAAACCGAGGTTTCGACCTTTAAGATCTTCTTCCCGGCCAATTCTGCAGGCACGCTGCCGTTAGCCATGCGGATCGCAAGCTGTTCGACGACAATGTCCTGATTGTCTCCCTTTTCGTCGACAATTACCGGCTGCCGTAGCCCGCCACCCGCTAACACCTTGATAAGCCGAGCCGTCTCGTTTTCAAAGTTTAGGTTTTCACGCAATCTTCCTAGACGGCCAAGCTGCGTTAAATCGGTAGTGAGTATCGATAGATTAGGTGCATTGGACGAACTTTTCGGTGTATCGGCATACGTCGTGCCGGCAACCAAATTCGTAAAAATAAACGAATAAAGCAATGTGAGAGAAATCGTTTTCTTAATAAAAGAAATGTGATTTCGTGGCAAGTTCATTGTGTTCTGGCTCCTTCGAAAAACAGATATAGACGGCAATTGTCTCCGCTCCTCTTATTCAAAGTTTGTGCCAGACCGCTAACTGATGTGAGAACAGAGGTTAATTCTGTTTTTGAAGGTAAGAAAAGATCGGTTTAGGTCAAGCTGAATGACCGATTCGGTCAAATTGAAGGGTACGGCAAGTCGGAACCGGGAGCAGCAGCGAATGAGTTTTCTCTTGTCAGAACCGAGAGCGGTAGCGACCGGGGTTCCGGGCGGAGATGCCTCCGTATGCACCTGCGCGGTAAGGAAACGTGGAAGAAAGGTTTAATATCGGCAGTCGCGAGCGTTTGATCCAGGCTGACTGCGGCAGCCAACCGGCTCTTTTCGGTTGCCCCGGCAGATAACTCAAACTCTGTGCCTAACTGCTTCATTCAAGATTTAATTGTTCGGTTGCACCTTTACCATAAGAGCTTTACGCCGTACGGCGGAAACTCTTGGTCAAGCGTTACTATCGTTAGATTTTCAACTTTGCTTTGAGCTATCAACAACCGGTCAAATGGATCTTTATGATGAAACGGAAAACCGTCTAACGCTAAAATATGTTCAGTTTTAATCGGTAGAATTTTAACTTCATTGTCTCGCTGCTGACTTTCGATTAAATCTTCGAGCGGCAACTTTAGCTTCATCTTGCCAAGCTGAACTTTGATTTGTATTTCCCAAATACTGACATCGCTGATAAATAAGCGATTGTCTTCATCTTCCAACGCCGCCCGCGAAAGTTTTAGGGGTTCATCCGCCCACCAAATAAAACTATGCGTGTCAAAAAGCAGATCCAGTCTCATTCTTTTCCTAGCCAGAATTCGTCCGGCAACGGTTCGTCGAAATCTTCGCTCGTCCAAATCGTGCCGCGATTTAAGCCTGCAATTCGTTTCTTTTTCTTAGGCGCAATCGATGCAAGACGGGCTATTGGTTTGCCGTTTTGTGCAATGACAATTTCGTTTCCGTGTTCAACGATTGCCAACAACTCGGCTAATTGCTTTTCAACTTTATCAAGATTTACAGTTTGAGTTGGCATACTTACTCCCTCTCTAATACCGACAATTGTAATGGGGAAACCGGTAAAATGCCAGTGTCTTCTTGGGCTGGGTGCAAGCAAGATCTGTCAGCGAATTTCTGCTCGTGATTTGACATAGAATTACATCGTCACCGATAAGTGTAGCAACCACCAAAGCCGGACGCTTTTTGCTAGCACTCAAATCGGAAAACGGAACGGTGCAACAACTACG
>JANMSP010000303.1:0-8131 GCA_031389475.1 Pyrinomonadaceae bacterium | reverse complement strand
GTCGTGCGCGGACAGGCTTGGAAAATCGGTTCGCCGAGTCGACTTTTTATCGGGTTGGACGGAAGAAACGGATCAAAAGCGGCGGTTGAGGAAGTGGCTCGGCGAATGTGGATAATGGGCAGCGAAGTTCGTCTGATCGTTGCCCGTGATGCGTCTGAAAACAATTCCAAGTGGGTGCAAGAATATCTGGAAGATGCAAAGAAAATTTTGGAGCACGCTGATCTCGCCGTCACTGAGTTGATAGAATCAAGCGACCCGAAACAAATCATCGTTGCATCTGCTGAAGAATGGGGCGCGGACTGTATATTTCTCGGCGCAAACACTATGGAAGATTTTTCTGAAGATCTACTCGGCAGCGTTTCGACGGCGGTCGTCGCCCGTGCTCACTGCACGGTTGAAATTGTGCGGAAAAGGCAGCTATAACCCAAAAATGTTTGATTTTTTGAAATTCCGAACTGGTGGCAGCCATTCGCAAAGTTTTACGGTTGATGATGAAACGCCGCCGAGCGAGGAAGTTTTCAGCCTTGAACACATGCAGGCGCGGGCGGAGGAACTTGCCGCCACACACCGGATTGCCGAGCCGGGAAAACGCGGATTCGATTTACTGGCGCGGCTTGAAGACAATAAAATTGAACTGGTCAGGGTTTATCGCGCGCTCACCGATACTGTGCGGGACGAACCGCTCACGCCTTCCGCTGAATGGCTGGTAGATAATTTTCATGTCGTCGAAGAGCAGTTGCGCGAGGTTCGCCAGGATCTGCCGCGTAAGTTTTACCGCGAACTTCCGAAATTCGAAACCGGAGCGTTTACGGGCTTTCCGCGAATCTACGAACTTGCCTTCGAGGTTGTTGCACATACTGACAATCGTCTCGAAATCGCAATGCTGAAGGGCTTTCTCGAATCCTACCAGAGCCAGTCACCGCTTTCTATCGGCGAAATTTGGGCTTTTCCAATTTCGCTGCGGCTTGCTCTTGTTGAAAATCTGCGCCGTCTCGCCGTAAAAATTCTGCAGGCCAGCCGCGACCGCTCCGCCGCCGATAAATTAGCCGACGAATTGGCCAAATACACCGGCAAAGAATTTTCCGGAAGAACTTTTGAACTGCTCGCCGAAACCTTTGACGGCGGGCGGCTAACCGATAAATTCTCGCGGGCGTTCCTCGTTCAGTTTGCCGCCCGTCTGCACGAAGGCGATGATTATATCGGCTACGAACTAGAAAAGTTGCAGCGCCGGCTGCTTCCCGAAGGAGTGACGCTCGAACATCTCGCGCACAGAGAACATAACCGGCAAGCCGCGGCCCAGGTTTCGGTCGCCAATATCATTAGGAGTATGCGCCTGCTTTCGACGCTTGACTGGCCTGATTTTTTTGAAAGCGTCAGCCTTGTTGACCGCATTTTGCGCGAGCAAGACCCGGCGGGTGCATACGGCGAAATGGATTTTGCCACCCGTGACTGCTATCGCCATAATATCGAGCGCATCGCTAAACGAACCCATACCGACGAAGCAGAAGTGGCACAGCGATCCATTGGGTTTTCCGAAAAATACATAGACGACGAGCGGAAAAATCACATCGGTTACTTTCTGAATACAGACGAAGGTCTGACGGAATTTGAACACTCGTTCGGGTATTCTCCGACTTGGCGCGAACATTTTGTTCGTTTTCTGCGCCGCCGTCCGACCGCTTTTTATCTGACAAGCATAGCCGCTCTTGAGTTTGTTTTTCTTGCCGCGATCTTTTATTTCGCCGTGCAAATGCCGAATTTCTCCGTTGGCACATTGATCATTGCCGTCCTCCTGGCTATTATTCCGGCGAGCGAATTGGCAATCACGCTGGTCAATCGCCTTGTCAGCGTAATTCTCAACCCGAATTTTGTGCCGAAGATGGATCTAAAGGACGGCATTCCCGAAAAGGCGCGAACCGTCGTCGTCGTCCCGACCTTGCTGACCGATAAGGCGACCATTGCCGAACTCTGCGGAAATCTGGAAGTCTATCATCTCGCTAATCGTGACAAGGAGCTCTTTTTTGCTCTTCTCGGCGATTTGCCTGACGCTGACGGGGAGATTATGCCTGTCGATGCGGAACTCGGCGAGGCGGCACGGCAGATTATCGGGGAACTAAATCGCAAATATGAAGCGGAAAATACTGCTCCGCGATTTATGTTTTTTACCCGGCGGCGGAGCTGGAACGCGGGTGAAGGCAAATGGATTTGCAGTGAACGAAAACGCGGAAACCTGCACGCATTTAATCGGCTTTTGCGTGGCTTGCCGGGCGCGAATTACGCTCTGGATGAGACGGTCGATTTCGAGTTTTTGAAAACTATTCGCTATGTCATAACCCTCGATGCCGATACGCAGATGCCGCGGGATGCGGCGCGAAAGCTGATCGGGACGATTGAACATCCGCTTAATCGCCCGGTTTTTGACGAAGGAACCGGACGCGTGACGAGAGGTTATGCCATCTTGCAGCCGCGAATTGAAATTAGTTTAACGAGCAGCCTGCAAACCACTTTCGCCCGGATTTTTTCGGATGGTAAGGGTTTCGACCCCTACACGACCGCCGTTTCGGACGTCTATCAGGATCTGTTCGCCGAAGGCAGTTTCGTCGGCAAAGGTTTGTATGACGTCGATGCTTTTGAAGCCGCGCTCGACCGCCGGATTCCCGAAAATAAACTGCTAAGTCACGACCTTTTCGAAGGCCTCTACGCCCGCGTCGCGCTGCTGACGGACGTTGCGCTCTATGACGATTACCCGTCAAATTACGAATCTTTCGCCAAACGCAATCATCGCTGGACCCGCGGCGATTGGCAGATTGTTCGTTGGCTCCTGCCATTTGTTCCGGACGCCGACGGGCGGATCGTGCGTAATCATTTGCCGCTGATTGCTCGCTGGAAAATCCTCGATAATCTGCGCCGCAGTTTGCTGGCACCGGCGCTACTGTTGTGGCTCGCGTCAGCGTGGACCTTTACAATCATTTCACCGGCTGTTGCCGCGTTTTTTGTCTTAGTTATTTTGACCGCTCCGCTTTACCTGCACGTTGCGGCGGGTTCGATTCCGGCGGGGGATAGTGGTATTTGGAAAAGCATTCCGATACATTTTTCAAATCTTTGGGACGACGTCAAAACAATTGTTATCCAGATGTTTTTTCGTTTTACGTTTCTCGCGCACGAGGGCGCATTGGCGATCGACGCTATTTCTCGCATCGTCTATCGCAAACTAATTTCAAAAAAACGCCTGCTCGAATGGGTGACGGCGGCGCAGAGCGAACGATCGAGCCGGCAGAGTCTGACCGGCTATTTTTCATTTATGTCGGCTTCGCCGGTGATTGCACTCGTGATCTTTGCGCTCACCGCCTTTTTCCATCCGGCAAGTTTAATCGTCGCGGCGCCGTTTCTGCTTTTGTGGGCGATTGCTCCGTTAGTCGCGTTCCGCCTGAGCCTGCCGCGTGTTGAAAGCGTGGAAAAAAACGAGCTCGGCGAAGCGGATATCAAATGGCTAAGACACGCGGCGCGTCGCACCTGGCGATATTTTGAAACTTTTGTCGGCGAAACTGAGCATTGGCTTCCGCCGGATAATTTTCAGCAGGACCCGCGTGATGTGATCGCGCACCGAACTTCGCCGACGAATATTGGTTTGCTGCTTCTTTCGACGCTCGCGGCCCGGGATTTTGGATTTATAGGAACGCTGGAAACCATCGAACGTATCGAATTGACCTGCATGACGATGGAGCGCCTGCCGCGTTTTCGCGGGCATTTTCTAAACTGGTATGATACGCGCAGCTTAGAACCGCTCGAACCCCAATATGTTTCGACCGTGGACAGCGGCAATCTCGCCGGACATTTAATAGCTGTAGCCGAAGGCTGCCGTGAATTCGCCGATGCTCCGCTTTTCGGCGAACACACCTTGCACGGACTTCACGATACGTTCGATTTTGTTAAAGCCGAAATTTTAGAAATTGAAGAAAAAGGTTTGATAAAAGACCTCGCCGACCTTAAAAACATTAAAATTATCGTTGAAGAGTGTGAACATGCGCTCGCCGGAAATACGCCACAAAGTGCCGGCGAATGGCAGACGGTTTTTACCGTGATAACCGACCGCGGTGAAGAGCTTACTAGAGTTTTAACGAAATTATCACAAACTGCGGAAGAATTTCCTGAGCTGGCATTCTGGACGACGGCACTTGTCAATCTGGCAAAAAACTTTAGTCGCGATTGCCATACGCTGTTTCCCGCCGACATCGAAAAAGCTCGCCAGGCACGCGAAAATTTTGCTTCCCGACTTGAAAGCATTGCCCGCTTTTGCCGCCGCATTGGTGACGAAATGGATTTCGCGTTTTTGTATGACGACGAGAAAAAAGTATTGACCATCGGCTATCGTCCAACCGAAGGTATGCGTGATAATTCATTTTACGATTTGCTCGCATCCGAAGCTCGTTTGGCGAGTTTTATCGCTATCGCTTCGGGGGATGTCGAACAGGAACACTGGTTTCGCCTGGGACGCGGCTTGGTTGGCTCAAACGGCAATCGGGCTCTTGTTTCGTGGTCGGCAACAATGTTTGAGTATTTGATGCCGCTGATCGTGATGCGGAATTACGAGCGCACATTGCTCGACGAAACTTACCGTGCCGTTGTGCGTCGGCAGATCGAATACGGCGAACAAAACAAAGTGCCTTGGGGCATTTCTGAATCGGCTTATAACGCTCGCGATCTGCAGCTTAATTATCAATATGCGCCATTCGGCGTTCCCGGTTTGGGCTTGAAACGCGGGCTGGCGGAAGATCTCGTGATCGCTCCATATGCGACCGCGCTGGCTTTGCCGGTCGATCCGGCAGCGGCGATTGCGAATCTGCGCCGTCTGGCGGGTGAGGGAATGTTTGCCCGCTACGGATTTTTCGAAGCAGTGGATTTTACAAAAAATCGCCTGCCCCCGAAACAGATTTCCGCCCGCGTCGAAGCCTACATGTCCCATCACCAGGGAATGATCCTGGTGGCGCTGGATAACTTTTTGAACGACGAAGTAATGCAAAAGCGGTTTCACCGCGACCCGATGATCGAGTCCGCCGATTTGCTGCTGCAGGAAAGAGTTCCGCGGCTGAGCGAAGAAGCCAAACGCCCAAGCACCGCCGAGGATTTAACGGGACTGCGTGCCAGGGCCTTTATCTCGCCGGTTTCGCGCGATTATTCCTCGGCAAATCAATCGATTCCGCAGGTCGGCCTTCTTTCGAACGGAAATTACACGGTGATGCTGACAACCGCCGGAAGCGGTTTTTCGCGTTGCGGCACTCGCGCCGTCACGCGGTGGCGGGAAGACGCGGTGCGCGATAACCGGGGAAATTTTCTCTACTTGCGGGACGTGCGGAGCGGTGCCGTCTGGTCGAGCGGATTTCAACCGACTTTGCGCGAACCGCAGGATTATGAAGTGGTTTTTACGGAAAGCAAAGCCGATTTCCGGCGGCGAGACGCGGGAATTTTGACGCACACGGAAATTATCGTCTCGACTGAAGACGACGCGGAACTGCGCCGCGTTACCGTCATCAACGAATCGAGCCGGGATCGCGAGATCGAAATTACGAGCTACGCGGAAATCGTGCTGAATGAACAAGCCGCGGACGAGGCTCATCCGGCATTCAGCAACATGTTTGTTGAAACCGAGTACGTCGCGGGGCAGCAAACTCTGCTGGCCCATCGCCGCCGGCGTTCGGCCGAAGATTCCATAGTCTGGGCTGTGCAGACCGTCGTCGTTTCCGGCGATATGACTGGTGAAATCAATTTTGAAACCGACCGCGTGAAATTTCTCGGCCGCAATCGAACACCGCAAAATCCTGAGTCCGTTACTTCCGAAGTTCAATCAGCCGGAAGCGCGGGCGCGACGCTCGACCCAATTTTTAGTTTGCGGGTTCGAGTTTTGATTCCGCCGGGCGAATCGGCGACTTGCGTTTTTACAACTATCGTTGCCGATTCCCGCGAAAAAGCGCTGTCTTTATCTGATAAGTACCGCGAAATACAAGCCTTTGAGCGCAGTCAAAAACTCGCCTGGACGCGCTCGCAGGTCGAATTGCGCCATCTCGGAATTTCAACCGACGAAGCCAATCTTTTCCAACGTCTCGCCGGCCATCTGATCTACGCCGACGAGACTTTGCGCCCCCGCCCGCGCATTTTGAAACTCAACCGCGGAACACAGAAAGATTTATGGAAATACGGCATCGGCGGCGATTTGCCGCTCATGATTGTCCGCGTCAGCGAAGGGAAGGACGCTCGTTTCGGCATTCGTCAGATTCTTCGTGGACACTCATATCTCCACGGCAAGAAGTTACTGTTCGACCTGCTGATTTTGAACGACCAACCGTCGAGCTACGAGCAATCCTTTAATGAGGATCTGCAGGCAATGATTCGTTCGGGCGGAATGCAGATGCGGATGGACACGCCCGGCGGCATCTTTCTGCGGCGCACCGACATCATGACGGAAGCTGACCGCATTACGCTGCATACCGCGGCCCGGGTCTGTTTCGTCACCGAGCGGGGAACGTTGGAAGACGAACTGGTGCGACAAATCAAAGAGTCTGAACAGTCGCCGCTGTTTATTCCGCAAAAATCATCGCGAGTTTATGTCGATCCGCCTGAAACTCCTTTGGAACTTGAATTTTCCAATGAGTACGGCGGTTTTGCATCAAACGGAAGCGAGTATCGCATCACGCTCGAAAACGGAAAATCCACGCCCGCGCCGTGGACAAACGTTATTGCCAATGAAAAAGGTTTTGGATTTTTGACGACGGAAACCGGGGCCGGTGTAACCTGGTCAAATAACAGCCGCGAAAACCGCCTGACTGGTTGGTCAAACGATGCGGTCAGTAATCCGCCGCCTGAATGCATTTTTCTAAGGGACGAAGAAACGGGCAGTTTCTGGACGCCGACCGCGCTTCCGATCCGGGAAAATTCGCCTTACTCAACAACGCACGGGCAAGGTTATTCGATTTTTGGGCACAAAAGCCACGGCATCGGGCAGGAATTGCTGGTATTTGCTCCGATAGACGGCAACGTCAAGATCTCGCGCCTGCGCCTCGAAAACCTAACGGAACGCAAACGGCAAATCTCGGTTACATATTTCGCGGAATTGGTCCTCGGGGTGAATCGTGCCCAGTCCGCGCCGTTTATCATCACGGAAATCGACGCGGCTACGGGTGCGATAATCGCGAGAAATCCGTATAACAACGAATTTGCCGATCGCGTGGCTTTTGCCGCGACCAGCGCGGAAACGCGAACGTGGACGTGCGACCGCCAGGAATTTATCGGGCGAAACGGCGGTCTGAGCCGCCCGGCCGCGATGCTGCGGACGAATCTTTCGGGCGCGAGCGGAGCAGGACTCGACCCGTGCGCCGCACTGCAGGCCGACATCGAACTGCAGCCGGGAGAAACGCGCGAAATCGTATTTCTGTTAGGCCAGGAAAACTCGCTCGAAAGTGCTCGAACGAGTGTCTCACGGTATCGTCAAAGACGAAACGTCGACGAAGAATTCGGTCGCGTTCAGGAATTTTGGGATAAAACTTTGGGCGCAATTCAAGTAAAAACGCCGGATAAATCGTTGAATTTAATGATGAATCGATGGCTTATTTACCAAACCCTCGCGTGCCGCTTCTGGGCCCGAACCGCGTTTTTTCAATCGAGTGGAGCGTTCGGTTTTCGCGATCAACTGCAGGACGCGATGGCTCTCGTTTACACGCGCCCCGATTTGGCTCGGGCGCATATTCTTTACGCCGCTTCGCATCAATTCAAAGAAGGTGACGTGCAGCACTGGTGGCACGAGCCGTCAAACGCGGGAACTAGGACACGCATTTCCGACAATTTAATTTGGTTAATTTACGTCAGTTGTTTTTACTTCGAAAAAACGGCCGATGCCAGTATTTTTGACGAAGTTGTCGCGTTTCTCGAAGCTCCTATTTTGGCAGACGGCGAAATGGAAACATACCTCCGGCCGATTGTTTCAGGCGAGAGCGCGACTTTATTTGAACACTGCATTCGCGCGATCGAAAAAAGTCTGACGGTTGGAGCGCACGGTCTGCCGCTGATTGGCGCGGGCGATTGGAGCGACGGATTAAATCACGTTGGCATAGAAGGAAAAGGGGAAAGCGTGTGGCTCGGC
>JANMSP010000292.1:0-7363 GCA_031389475.1 Pyrinomonadaceae bacterium | reverse complement strand
ATTTAGTTTCCTTACGACCGTACCGGCTTTCATCGCGATCGGTATTTGGATCGGCTACCAATTGATTGTCGGCTATTTGACTCCGGCCGGGAACGGCGGCGTGGCATATGCGGCACATGTCGGCGGGTTCATCGCGGGTGTTGCTCTTATTAAAGTCTTTGCGTTAGGACGAAAGGTCTAAACGCTATGATTCCCTGCCGCATTTGCGAGAACACTTTAAATAACCGCGTCCATAGGGCTCGCGAAATGATGTTCGGAACGCGCGAGGCATTCGAGTATCTCGAATGCTCCAAATGCGGAACGCTTCAGATCGTGGAAGTTCCCGACTTAAGCCTCCATTATCCCGATAACTATCTTTCCTTCGATTCCGATCTTCCGGTAGCGAAAACACTTCCGCGTCGATTGAGCGCTCGGATTGCTGGAAGGTATTTTTTGCGCGGCAAAGGAATTCTAGGGAAATACATAGTCCAAAAAAAACCCCGTTTCAAGGAATTGTATCCGGCATATTTGCGGGATTTTCCACTGGGAATAGATTTCGAATCACGTATCCTCGATTTTGGATGCGGCGTCGGCAATCTTCTTCAGTCGCTGCATTATTTCGGATTTAGAAATCTGACAGGTGCCGATGCTTTTATCGAGAAGGATATTTTTTACCCGACCGGCGTTAAAATTTATAAGCGGAGGCTCGACGAGATCGATTCGAAATTCGATCTGATTATGCTTCACCATTCGTTCGAGCATTTTCCCGATCCGCTCGAATCGCTCGTGAAGATTCGTCCATTGATGGAAAAAGATAGCTTTCTATTGATTAGAATGCCGCTGATAAATTACGCTTGGGAGAAATACGGCTTGAATTGGGTGCAGTTGGATGCGCCGAGGCATTTGTTTCTTTACACCGAAAGCAGCTTTCGTTATCTAGCGGAATTGGCCGGCCTTAGGGTTGAGCATGTTACTTACGATTCCGGCTCGTTTCAATTTTGGGGCAGCGAACAGTATGCTAGAGACGTCCCATTGACCGACCCCAAATCTCATTGGATCAATAAAGAATCAAAGCTTTTTACTACCGAACAGATAAAAGAATGGCAGAAGGAAGCAGAGAGATTGAACGCAAACGGCAAGGGCGACATGGCGTGTTTTTATTTGCGAAAAAGGTAGTGGCCGCAAAAAGGCACAAGATATTAGCTTTCTTTTTTTGTGACTTTTATGTCTTCTTGACGCTTATTTCGCGTCCGATCCCTGCATCCGCAGTTTTCCGTATTTCCTGATTCCAACTTTACGCTTGCGGCGCCGGTTCCATAGAAACAGCGTTTGCGGCACTGATAACCGGGCAAGGGTTTTTATCAATTCCACCGTTGATGTTGCTCCCGATAGATTTTCCCAGAGCAGCGGAACAGATTTGCGCCTGTTTCCGCTCCGCAAATATCCGGTCACCGCCATAAATTTCATTTCACGTTGGATCTTTTCTAGTCTGGATGTGCTTAAATTCAGAATGCCGGCCATTCTACTCTGCGAATTCAGCTGTTCCTGAAACATTCGCGGGTAATCGCTGCTCGTATTCCAGCCGTGCTGCCGCCACGCGCAGATCAGATTTTCATTGCGGGCAAATTCACCCTCGGTGGTCAAAACCAAATACATTTCGTAATCTTCGAGAGCTGCATCTTCATTCCATTTATGTTTTTCGAGCACTGATCTCCGGTAAACAACACCCGGACTGGAAAATATTTCGCCGCGCAGCAACACCGGCAACAGATCACCGTCAGCAAATTCGGTCCAGTTGTCGGTTCGGTCGATAATATTGTCGTCCTCATCGATAACGTAAGCATGGGCAAATGCGAGAACTGCTTTCGGCCGTGATTCGAGCAAGGCAACCTGTTCTTCGAGAAAATTGGGCAGCCAGACATCATCCGAACCTAAATACGCAAAATAATCGCCGTCCGTTTTCGCAAAACCTTCGTTCAATGTCGCACAAACGCCTCGATTTTCGCGTTTTACGAATTCGTAGTCGAAAGGATAATCTTTAAGAACCCTTTCGATAACCGCCACAGATTCGTCTTTCGAGCCGTCGTCAATTACAATCAGCTTTTTGGGCCGCAAAGTTTGCCCGTATATCGAGCGCAGGGTGCGTTCGATAAACGGAGCGTGATTGTAGGATGGAATGAGCACGGAAATTTCGGTCACCTTTTGATTGTAAATTGTAAATCGTAAATCGTAAATCGTTGCGACTGCAGAACTGGCTGCCGGAGCTTTGTTCATTCTTCAGGCCGACAGCCCGACGCACATTGATGATAAAAGTCTTGCATTTTCTCGATTCGGTAGGACGCGGCGGGGCGGAGATGCAGGCTTTGGACGTTTGCCGGAACGCGGCTGATTTTGGTATCGATATCACGCTTGTTACGGGCCGAAGCGGTGCACTTGAAGAAGACTTTCGAAACACCGGCGTTGACGTCATTCGTTTGAATAGAAGGTTTCCCATCGATATTTATCTTGCGTTGCAACTTCGAAAAATAATCCGAGAAAAGAAAATTCAGATCGTCCACGGCCATCAGGCGGTCGAAGGTCTGCACCTCTATTTGGCTACGAGCTGCCTAAAAAATGTAAAAACCGTTCTCACTTTCGAAGGCTTCGTGCCCGGCAGAAAAAACCGTCTGACCGCAAAATTCATTGCTCCGCTGATGGATGTAAATATTGCCGTCAGTGAAAGCCTTTTGAGCTATTTGAAAAAAAGCCTAAAGATAAAGAATTTCGATAATTTTCACTGCCTTTTTAATGGAGCAGATACCAAACGGCTCGAGCCGGCGGGAATATCGCTGAAACAGGAATTGGGGCTGCCGCCGGAAGCTTTGTTAGCTGGCATGGTGGGAAATTTCGTTCCCGATCCGACTAAAGACCAAATGACTATCTGCAAGGCACTGCCAAAGGTCATTGACCAATTTCCCGGGCTGCATTTCGTGTTCGCCGGGAGAATCGCAGAAGGTGCGGAAGGTTACGCGGCCGATTGCGTAAATTTCTGTATCGATAAGAAAATCATCGACAATGTCCATTTCCTCGGCGCAAGAAACGACGTGCCGGATATTTTAGCGGAACTCGACCTGTTCGTTTTTTCGTCGCTGCAGGAAGGCTTCCCCGTCGCCGTTTGCGAGGCAATGCTGGTAGGTGTGCCGATGATCGTCTCGGATATAGAACCGCTGCTGGAGGCAACCGCGAATGGTAAATATGCTGAAATATTTCCGGTCGGGAATGAAGAGATATTAAGCGAGAAGATTATTAAAGTTTTAATGAACAAGAATTCAGGGTCTGAAATGGCTGATAAAGCGAGGCAATTTGCCGCTGAGAATTTCAGCATTGAGGCTCATTTAAGAGGTCTCAGAACCCTTTACGAATCTCTAACTACAGGTCAGAACCGGGAGCGACCGGGTTCTTTGAAAGGATAAAGGCGAAAGGATAAATGAAGAACTAGAGCCGACTTATTTTATCCTTTCTCCTTTCGCCTTTATCCTTTTGAAGCTATCGCTCCCGGTTCCGGCAGGCTTACTGTCTTTGAAATTCCGGCGTACCTAAAACAAGGCTGACGATCTTGAATACTTCGGGGTTGCCGCTTGGCTGCAAAAGCCTTGCCTGCCGATTCATTCCGCGTCCTTGTCCGTTTAAATTCATTTCGGCCGGAGCGTCCTGAATCTCGTTCCCCGCTTTTATCTCGGGCAGCGGCTGTTCGATCTGTTTGAGCAGTGATGCCCTCGTTCCCGCCGAGATATCGCCATCGAGAATCTCCGCGATTGCGTGGTCAAGAACTTTTGCTTTAGATTCGCCTTCATAACCCTTTAGATTCACCTTTGTTCCCGGAATCCGGTTGCTGGCGACGGCCACAGCAAAATTCAGCCTTTCGAGTAATGCGCCGGTGTTTACCCAATCTTCGGCGGTGTCGGGATAGCCGGTCGGGGCCTGATAACCATACGGAACTTCTCCTAGTTTGTTGAGCATCGCAAGCAATCCGGGGCTGGCGTTGGTATCGGCGCCGAGCGTTCGGATCGAGCTGATAGCGAGCTCGAATGGTGTTTTTATTTTTGCCCGGTAATTTTCCGGAGCAAAGAATTCCTTGTCGTTAAAGATCGCTTTCAGAGTAATTTTAATATTGCCATTTGATTTGCTGAACGCATCCGCAATGCGTCCGATCAATGCTTCGCCCGGATTATCGCTGACGAATTTAACCGCCAATTTGCGGGCGATAAATTTCGCGGTCGCAGGCTGTTTTACGAGAATATCGATGACTTTCAGGCCGTCGTTAATTCCGCCTTCATTAACCTTTTGGCCGAGAACCGTTTTCGCGTCCTTGTCGTGAAAGCGTTCGTTAAAATAAAATTCGCCGCTTTCGATGTCTTTGGGAACTCCCTGCTGCCGTTGGAGTCGGGCGAGACGCTGATCTTCGTTGCCCTGGATCATGGCAGCCGCCGACCTTCGATAGCCTCGGGCATCGGCGATGGTCCAACCAGTAAAAGCTTTAGCAACCTCGACAATGTCCTTTTGCGTGTAGCCGCCATCGACGCCGAGCGTGTGGAGTTCCATCAGTTCACGGGCGTAATTTTCGTTAATGCCTCGCTGTCGTTTCTTTTGGTTTTGCTGGCCGTTGCCCACCATTTGCTTTATCCGCTGGTCGAGCTGAGCATCGGTTAATCCTTGACGTTCCTTCATTCGTTCGCGCATCTGCGGCGCAAGATTGCCATTTTGAATCCGTCGTTGGAGGCGGTTGTTGTTTCCGCGATTATTCGCTTGGGTATTAGGTGAAACGGATTCGAAATTATCGAGGAAAAAAAGCATCGCCGGATGCTGTGCCGTGCCGACGACCAGGTCCTTAAAGTTTCCCAGGGCGTTTTTCCTCAGCACATCGCGTTCGTAGCTCGGAATATACCAGCGAACGGCATTTTTGCCGGAGAAAACATTGAAATGATTCTGCCAGAAATCGACCATCACTTCCTGTAGCTGGCGTTCCGAATAAACGGCGCGCAACACGCGATTCGCTGCGATCTGCGGAACAAGTTGGGCGGCTGGTTTCAGGTCGTATTCTTCGTAAAGTCCCTGCAGTTTTTCACGCCGTTCGCGTTGCTGATCTTTTTTTGCGTCCTCGGATTCCTCGCCCATTTTTGGAGCTTCCTTCTGATCAACCGCCTGACGGTTGCGTTTCGTGCCCTCCAATTGGCGAAGCAAAGCCCCCGGATTCGGGTATTTGGCAAACACTTCCGCCGTCGTCATGTTAAAGATCTCGAGTCGCTGAACCTTGTTTTCCGCGACCGGATCGGCAATCGAAACACCATCAAGCTGTTGGTCGATATATTTTTTTATCCCAACCGCTTTAACCTTTTCGACATCGCCAGGACGCGCGCCGAAACCAAGCCGGTTAAGGACGTGAAGGATCTTTTGATCTTCGGTCAAGGATTTTTTAGCGTTTCTTGAATCGGTACTGAAAGCAAATACCGGTGCACAAATTGCCAAGATCAATGCAAATGTAGCAAATTTATTGATAAAGGAAAAATTCTGTTTCATTGTAAGAATACCTCGAAAAAGCGATCAGCGAATATAATTGCGTAACAAATTCTCACTAACTTAGACGCCGCGAAAGAACGGTTAGACGAGAAACTTTTACATCAACATCTTAATTTGTCGGCGAATATACAACACTAAGGCCGCCGCGATCATCAAAAATATCGCAATCCAAGGAATTTTACGCTAGAATAACGGCTATTATTCGCCAAACAAATTAACATAAGAATTAACATGAGAAAACCAACATTTCCGATTATATTTTCGGCCGCAATACTTCTTTTAGCTGTGATCTCTGTTACCGCTCAAGACAGTCGTTTTAGCGATCCGAACGTCGATTACACCTTCGAAATTCCGGATGCGAAATGGAAAATGACGGCCAAGCCGTCGGCAACCGTTCCTAATGTCGAATTCGTCAATGTCGAACGCAACGACGGGCATTTAGAGGTCCGTAAACTAAAAGCGTCAAAAGGATTCGGGATGTCGGACTTGATAAGAACCGAGGAAACGAAACTGCAGTTTATGCAGGGCTATGTCGCCGGAAAGGAAGAAAATTTTAGTGGATCGCTGCGGGGAACCGCCTTCAATTTCGAATTCCTCCGCTCAGGCCGCCCGATGATCGGCAGATTTTATTTTCTGAAAGCGGACGACGAAACTGTTTACGTACTTCGTTTCACCGGCTACCGCGATAAGCTGCGTTCGCTTCAGAACCAGACCGATTCGATTGCTAGGACTTTTGCAGTGAAAAAGGGAAGCTAATCGATAAGTACACTACTTCCGACAGGAATAACATAGCCTTTTGATCCCGTGCCCACTCGGGCTAAAGCCTGTTTTAATGAGACAGGCTTTTCCATTTTCATTTTGTTAACCTGATCTTCTTCCAATTCCGTCACGATCTGAACATCAAACCGTTCGGTTTTTTTCATCAAACTCCACGCCGTCTGCCCGTTGACCTGATATTTTTCGCAGAGTTTTTCAGCTAGTGCTTTGCTGTTTTCAGCTTCGAACCAAGTTAAAAAATCGCTGCGGCCGAGGCCTTCGGGACATTCGGCTAAAAGCACTATCGTTCCGCCATCATTGCAGGCGTGAGAAGCAGTCTCAAGAGCTTTATGAGCTTGGATCAGGTTAATGTCATGCGGGAATCCGCCGCAGCTTACGATAACGAGATCGCGCTTTTCTTTAATTTTTGTCGCGTGACCGGCGGCGTAAGAGTCGCAGGCCACGCGGTGCGATGTTATCCAGTCACCGCAGAAAAGATCGACCGCTTCGCCTGAATCATTGACGATCGTGCTTATGCAAAACGCCGGATTTATTTTGGCAGCGGCTTCTGTAAAGGCTTCGTGGACGGCGTTTCCATCCAGCATTGCTGTGCCGACGCCTTCACGCCGCGATTTTGTCTCGCAGTCGAAAGCAAGTTTGTGCGTCTGCGAGATCGTCTTTGAGGAAGCCAAGCCCGGACATATCAGCTTGCGGCCGCCCGTAAAACCGGCGAAATAATGAAAGGTGACGCCGCCGATGAGGATCACGTGATCGTGTTCGGTCAAAGCACGGTTTAATTCGACTGGAATTCCGCCGGCGGTCTCGCCTAGGCCTGTGATCTGCATCAAATCACGCGGCCCATGGTCGAGCGTTTTGATTCGCTGGGCGATGAACGGCGTTAATATCGCGTGCTTTTCGGCTTCGGTTACATGGCGGTGAATGCCCGTGGCGAAAATAATGGAGATTTCAAAAGGCGTGGTGCCGTTTGCGATCAGGCGGCGGACGAGCAGGTTGACGATGCGGTCGCAGGCGGTTTGACGCGTCGCATCGGGAACGACGATGAGGACGGTTT
>JANMSP010000284.1:0-3123 GCA_031389475.1 Pyrinomonadaceae bacterium | reverse complement strand
GTAAGCAGTAAAATGATGGCCGTCGCCGACGGAAAGTAAAACTATCGCGATGAACACGTTGAGGATTTTCATATTTGCTTTCCCTGGGAAAGCGGACGCCCTCGCCTGCAGGCGTGTTTCTCACGCTCAAACTTCTAGCTGTTACGGCGATTACATTGCAAAAGACGCAATGTTGCAGGCGAGGGCGCCTGCGGTCCCGGCGTCAATGAACGAATTCGGCGCCGTATGCCTGTCTTAAACCTTGCCCTTTAATTCCCCACCGGAATCGGAACGATGCGTCGCCGCCGCGGTGATTATAGCGGAGACTGATCTTGTGCAAGCCTGCCTTTAGCGGGACAATCGCCGAGCGAACTTTGCGGTCTTTGGCGCCGGTATCGTCGATGATTTTTTCGCCGCCTAATACGATTGTCGTATCCCATGTCGAATCTACCTGGAATTCGTAAACGCCATCTGAAGGTGCATTAAAATAGCCGTTAAATGTAATTGCATACGGTTTTTTAAGATCGGCTTCTGACGCAAATTGATTCAGGGAAATTCCTCGCGTCTCACCTTTTTGGGATACACCCGCACCATTATCGGGAATGAAGAGATCATAAGTTACCCCCGGCTTATCCGCGTTGGTTTCAGCCGGCACACGCATGTCGCCGCGTATCCAAATAGCCGAATAAACTACGCTTTTTCGGCCTGAAGGAGTTACAACAATAGTCTTTAGTTCGACTGTTTCGTCATCCTTCACTTTGACTTCGATCGGCCGCGTATAAAGCGCGGATTTTTCGGTCGGCACCGACCCGTCGAGCGTGTAGTAGATCTTCGAACCCGGCATAGGCAAGCCGAGTGGGGTCAATGCGAATGCGTCACGATCCAAGACTATATTTTGTAAGCCAGTCGGTTCGGGAATTCGGTAATTTACGTTCTGCTTATCGAGTCTTGGAAAGTGCGCGGACAGGCGTTTTGAAAAATCGCTGAAATTTTTATCTTCCGGCTTTGACCACAGCGATTCGGAAAGTGCCAGCATTCGCGGAAACGCCATATATTCGGCGTGCGAAGGCGTTTTAATATATTCGGTCCAGAGGTTGGCCTGGCCGCCGATGACGTACTTTGCTTCGTCGGCGGTAAGTTCCTTCGGAAGCGGATCGAAGCTGTAAACCTTTTCCAGCGGGACATAATTGCCGATGCTCAACGGTTCGTAGGCCGGATCGCCCTGGCCGTAATCGAAATAGACGAAATCGGTCGGCGTCATTATAACGTCGTGCTTTGCTTTGGCGGCTTCGATGCCGCCCTTCATTCCGCGCCAGCTCATTACCGTTGCGTTCGGAGCGAGTCCGCCTTCGAGAATTTCGTCCCAACCGATCATTTTTTTGCCTTTCGAGTTGATAAATTTTTCAATGCGGCGGACAAAATAGCTCTGCACCTCGTGCTCGTCCTTCAGATTTTCTTTTGCTTTTAGTTCCTGTACGAAGGCCGATTCCTTCCAGTGGTCCTTCAAAACCTCGTCGGCACCGATGTGGATATACGGCGAATCGGGGAACAGTGCGATCACTTCACCGAAGATATCCTCGAGAAATTTGAACGAAGCTTCGGTCGGGCAATAGACCTCCTTAAAAATTCCCCACGTCGTCTGCACCTTGTAATCGTAGTTTTGCTTACACCCGAACTCCGGATAAGCCGCAAGTGCCGCCGCTGAATGTCCCGGCACATTGATCTCCGGAATCACGGTCACATACCGAGATTTGGCGTAGGCGAGAACGTCCTTGATCTCTTCCTGCGTATAAAACCCTTCAACCGGAACGCCGTCGCCGATGTACGGCGTGATGTTCCGCTCCTTCACCGATTCCTTTCGCTTCGATCCGATCTCGGTCAGCTTCGGATATTTCTTGATCTCAATACGCCATCCCTGATCCTGCGTCAATCCCCAGTGAAAATAGTTGAGTTTATACTGCGACATCAGGTCGATGTACGTTTTAACAAACGAAACCGGCATAAAATGCCGCCCGACATCCAGATGCATTCCGCGATAGCGAAAGCGGGCCTGATCGGTTATCACGCTGGTGGGAACAGCGATCTCTTTTCCAATTCGGTTTTGAATCATCTGCAAGAGAGTTTGAAGCGCATAGAAGCGACCAGCATCGGTAGCAGATTCGAGGATCGCCTCGTCACTATCGACTGTAATGATGTATCCATCACTAATGATTTGGTAGTCGGCTGGTGTGGAGAATACTATCAATCTACTATTTTTTATTCGGTTGCCTGTTACTCCTAATTTTAGTCCAAAATTGGCTTGAAGATAATCATTCAGCACTTCGGCAAGCTTTTTATCCTGTGATTTGCGTGCAAAAATCTTAGTATCTTTATTGATAATAAATTGCCCGACTTTACGTTGGATCGATAGCGGTTTTGGGATGATCTTGATTTCATCAGATTGAGCTGCAATCGGGCTGACGAACAGAAAAGCCGCAATTATTATAAAGAACAAGTTTTTCATAAGTTTGCCGATAGAAAGGCTGAAACACGACCGGTAGGGAGTGTGTTTCACATTTGGGGTGACAGTCTCTATTGACTTCTAAACTCGCAATCGAAGAACACACTTCCTACCGGTCGTGTTTCCGCCTGGTATGCTCAACTTCCGATTATTTCCAAAAAGCTTTTTAGCTCATCCGGCAGCGGCTGAACGAAGTCCATTTTTTCTTTTGTTTCGGGATGTATGAACGACAATTTCTCCGCATGGAGGAAAAATCTGCCGAGCGAAGTAAGCGCGTGGCGGATCTTCGAATCGGCGACGGTGTTGTCGCGGCCTTCGTTGTAGTTTGTGTCGCCGGCGACCGGGTGGTTTATCGATGCTAAATGCACACGGATCTGGTGCGTGCGGCCGGTTTTAATTTCGACGTCGAGCAGCGTGAATTTTTCGAACCGCTGGCGGACCTTCCACAAAGACAGTGCGTGGCGGCCGCTTTGAGCGATCTTCATCCGCGTGCGGTTGTGTTTGTCGCGGGCGATTGGGGAATCGATCTTCCCGGTGTTGTCGTGCGTCGCGCCGTGGGCGAGAGCGATGTAGCTTTTGAAAACCTCGCGGTTGCGGAATTGATCGGCTAAAAATTCATGCACCGCTTCGTTTTTGGCGATGAC
>JANMSP010000274.1:0-3991 GCA_031389475.1 Pyrinomonadaceae bacterium | reverse complement strand
CCTTACGGTCAGGCCTCTGCCTTCGCAGTCAATCAATTAGATTGCAATATCGCGCGAATACACGCAACTTCGAACGGTTAAAACCTGTTAATTATAGCGATTGAATTTGGAAGGATTAAATGATCGATCCGCTCGCCGCTACTTAGCGTCTTTGGCGAGAAGCGATTCGAGAGAGCCGCGAGGAAGGCGTGTAATGATGAAGACCTGATCCTTTTTAACTTGAAAAGTTGTGTTATCGACTATGCTTTGACGAGTCTTGCCAGCTTCAAGCCCGGCATAAAGTTTGAGCGTGCTCTCCATCTCCCGGCGGAGTGCATACGCTCTCTGCGGCGACTGCTTCTTTACCGCAACGCTAATGGAGAAAGCCTTGGAGTCAAGGTGAAAACTGAAGCGGGAATCGGCCGCATCAACTTCGAATTCACTGTTTACGATGCAGTCGCCCAGCGAATAACCGTAGGTCATGCCGGACATGAGAAATCGAAGGGCAGGAAGAGAAGATTCGCTCGTACCTTCAAAACGAACCGGCGAGTATCGTCCTGCCTGATTGCTGTCGCGGCACGGCAGCATTGTATTCTGGATAACATTGAAGGTGTCGGAGCTGGAGTTGAACTTGCCTTGGCTCCTCAACCGGCCCAAACTTGCCAGAAAATATTCGACATCTTCCAAATATATTTGAACCGATGCCGTAACCGGCGAACGCTCATCATCCGGTTTCTTATCGAGGTCGTCCTTCGCCTTGAACCTATCCTTTATCTCGAAAGTCGGTGTAGTTGCCGCCTGCGCAAAAACCTGCGGCGCAGTTCCACCAACAAGCACCAGGCCGAAATACACGCCGAGTGTCGCGAGGAAGATCACTGAATTGTGGTTTTTACGATTTTGCACTGCGAATCATCCTACCAACTTTTTCAATTTTTAGCAGGAACCGCTCCAACTGGCATTTGCTGTTTTTCAGAAAGTTGAATCAACCTTCGTTGAATCATTTCCTGAGCAACCGCTTTTGGCAGCCTTAAATTTATGGCGACTGATTTTCCCGAATTTTCCGCTTTGACGTTTTCTAAGATAAGAATATCATCCCTATCGTTTTGAGAAAGATTTAATTGGTTTTTCCTTGTATGCGTACCCATTCCCGCCAACGATGCCAAAGCCGAACGCGTGGTTCTTGCCTTGGTTTCGGTCTCCATCTCTAATTCGAAACTTGCATTCAAATTCGTATCGTTTTGCTCAACAGTGATTTTTATAGGTCGAGATTGGTCACTCAACCTGCCAACGCAGGTGAAAAAACCGCTATCATTTAATGCCTCGATACCTTCTTTCGCAATTCCGATTAAATCCGAACTGCCTTCGGTTTTCGTGAAGCGGGCAGTTTCCTTATCCAGTCTACCGTCTTTTCCGATCATTCCTTCCAGCACAACAATAAATGAGGCGGCTACATCAAGGTCTTTTCGGCTCATTTTGTCCGTGATCGACAAACTGAAATCTTTCAGCGGCCGTTTGTTTATCAGAACACTTTCCGTCGAAACCGTCTCTTGACCGAAGATTGGAAAAGCGGCCAGCGTCGAAAGCAAGCCGCAAAGCATAATAAAATTATAAATCAGTAACTTCATCTTGATGCCGAGTTATTGTTTGGAGATACTTTTGCCGTGCCATTAGGCTTGGGCACTTCATCGAGCTTTCGCTGAATCATTTTATGTGCCATATCTTTTGGTATCACAAATTTGATAACCAAGTTTTTACCATCCTGTTCGATTGTCGCTCCTTTCAGAAGGGCAAGATCGTCCTTATCATTTTCATCAGGATTAGCCGAATTTTCCTTACTACTAATTGCGAGATCAATCAGCAATTTCAGGGATCCTCTGATCGCCCGAGCCATTGATTCATTTTCAACTTCGGTTTGAATGACCGTAGAGACGAACAGGTCGTCCTGCGTAAGAGAAAAATTCAAATCTTTTCCCGAAAGATCACGCAATACTTGCAACCGCCCGCTATCGCTAAATGCACCAATCGATTCCTTGATGATCTTGATGAGTTTTTCGTCGCCTTTAACCTCACCATACTTAAATGTTTTAGGATCTATCTTGCCTTCTTTGGTCAATTTCGCTTTTGCGTTAAACGTGAAATCCGATTGCAGGTTGAGACCGCTCTTCGCTATTGTCTCCTTCACTAAAACCCTCAAATCAGATAAAGGTCTGGAGTTATAGACATCACCCGTAACAGGATCAGGTTTCGCTGCTTCGGGAGTCGGGTCTGGGGTTGGTGTCGGAGTCGCCTGTGCCACCGTTTCATCCGAAACTTTTCCTTTGCCAAATTTTCGCTTTCTGGCCATGCCCGGAGTTGTCTTAGGCGAATCATCGACCACACGCCCGAAAAGTGAATCCGGGCCGTCGTCCTGAACCGGATTCGGTTTTGGAAGTATCGGCTTAGTATTCAATATGTCGTTGCCGACAGTCGGATTTGGCGTAAAACCTGGCGGGTACGGCGAAAAACCTGCCATCGGATCCATTTGCGTTGCGTACGGATCGACAGCGGGTGGCTGGAAATAGTTTGCCGGATACTCGAAAAGCGGTGTACTTACGTCGATAAACGTTATGTCAGCGTCTGCCAGTTCGGTACGCTCATAGGCAACATCGACATAATCACGTTCGGTTCCGAAAAGAAGCGCTCCAATATAAACAGTATCTAAAACCTGACAAACACGCCCGACAAATGGGCTGTCGCAGCCACGTGCGGTCAGGACATTGGTTTGCGCCAGGAATGCTATACCGAGAATATTAAAGATCGCCGCGATCGCGAAGATCTGGTATATCCGTTTGGAAAAATTCCACCTTCCGACTTCGTAATCCCGAAACAGATCGCCTTCCTGCGGCGGCTGCTGTTCGGGTTCAGGCTGATTGTATAATGACTGCTCAAACATAAATATATATAAATCGCGTAAAATATCTCTCAGCTAATAAAGCTCGCCGTAAATTTTAGACGCCGTGCACCGCCTATTAGTTGCGGGGCAATTCGTGATTTTATCATTTCGGCGCTCGAAATGAAAGAATTAGACTTTGCCGTTTCAAACATTTAACATCTTTCCATATGGCACGCGGACGAAACGACAACCGGCGAAAAAATCATGGACGTTCACGTTCGCGTCCAAGAGATGAACGAGAACATAAACGAGGTTTTGCACACGAAAGTTCCGGCCCGGCAGAAAGCGTTCAAACGCCGCAGCAAATACGCGCCGTCGAACGCCTTTTGTCGGGAATCGGCGTGCCGCCCGCCGCGCCGTTTAAGCCGGATGATTTTCAGCTTGAAGCCCTCGAAGCGATAGAAACCGAAGATGTTTTAGTGACCGCGCCGACCGGCAGCGGCAAAACGTGGATCGCCCGCGAGGAAATCCGCCGTTTATTGGAACAAGGAAAGCGAGCGTGGTATACGTCACCGCTGAAGGCTTTGACGAATTCGAAATATGTTGAATTTTCAAAGGAATTCGGAGCGGAAAATGTCGGCATTCTTACAGGCGACCGCAAGGAAAATTTCAATGCTCCGTTAATCATCGGCACCACGGAGATTTACCGCAATCAGCTTTTCGATTCATTGCGAAGTGGCGAACAGGTACGAACTGATTTTGTGATCTTGGACGAAGCTCACTATTTGGCGGACGAAGACCGCGGACACGTTTGGGAAGAAGCAATTATCTTAACGCCGCCGCGTATCAGATTATTGCTGTTATCGGCGACGGTCGGCCGGGCTGAAGAATTTGCAAAATGGATCGAAGACGTGCGCGGCAGCCGCGTTCGGGTGATAAACCGTGCGGGAACAAGGCCGGTCGAACTTCGGGCAGCGTATTTGTCGAATGAAATGCAGTTATTTCCGTTGCTGGATGAAAGCGGCAGAATGAATCCGGATATTGAAATGTTTGCGAATACGCAGCGGCGGACTTTTCGGAGAAGATAGGTGCAGAAGCCCGCGCGTTAGCAAGGGCGATTTAGGGATAGCCGCAAAAAGG
>JANMSP010000270.1:0-2549 GCA_031389475.1 Pyrinomonadaceae bacterium | reverse complement strand
CACGACGCAAAAAGCCCGGCAGCTGGAGGAGTTGGAAGATGCCGAAAATGGAAATCAACTTCGGGCGGCTCGAATGATCTCGATATATTTCCTCGCCGCTTCGGTTATTGCTTCACTTCGTCCTTCACGAATTGCCGATAGATCCACCAGATCGGCACCGACGCCCACGGCGCTTGCGCCTGCTTTAATGAAACCTGCCGCAGTTTCCTGCGAAACTCCGCCGGTCGGTATCAGTTTAATATGTGGAAGTGGAGCCTTTAGCGACCTCAAATATTTCGCACCGCCCATCGAATCGGCCGGAAAAACCTTAATGAAATCCGCGCCCGCATCCCACGCATTGGCGACCTCGGTCGGCGTCAACGCTCCGGGCATCACCACAATGTCTCTGTCATTGCAGTATTTTATCGTTTCGAAATTGAGCGCAGGGCTGATAATGAATTTTGCACCGGCCTCAATACATTCGCGGGCGGTTTCCGGGTTCATTACCGTTCCGGCACCGATCAGCAAATTGTCGTCGGCTGAGAGCTCATTTATTAACGAAACCGCGTCCGGCACCGTCATGGTGATCTCTATAATTGAGATTCCGCCTTTCGCTATGGCGTCGATCAATTTTCGGGCTTCGTCCGCGCTTTCCGCCCGAATGACCGGTAATACGCCGCCCGCGATAATTTTTTCAATAATCTCAGCTTTGCTCATAATTTATATCCACCGGCTCGAGTGTCGGGGCCAGGAGATGAATTATAAGCAATGCAACGAGATATCCCGAAGCCGTAATGATAAAAATCGGTACATAGCTGCCGGTCGTCTGCAAAAGATAACCGACAAGCGGCGAAATGATTTACCGTTTTGGCGGTTTGATTTCCTGGCCGTCCAAAGCTTATAAATTACTGTGTTGAAAATTAAAGACATTGCAGATTGCCGGTGGGACGTCATCTCGCTCGGCGAAGTGATGCTTCGCCTTGACCCGGGCGAGGATCGAATTCACACCGCGCGCTCCTTTCGCGTGAACGAAGGCGGCGGCGAATATAATGTCGCTAGAAATCTAAGTAAATGTTTTGGGCTGCGAACGTCGATTGTCACCGCACTCGCAGATAATCAGATCGGCCGACTGGTCGAAGATCTGATATCACAAGGCGGCGTCGCGAGAGAGCATATTATCTGGTGTGAAACCGACGGCATTAGCTCATCGGTCCGGAACGGAATGTATTTTATGGAACGCGGGTTCGGCGCACGTGCGCCCGTCGGCTGTTCGGACCGTGCAAATACCGCGGTCTCACACTTGAAGCCGGGCGACATCGACTGGGATCAAATTTTTGCTAAAGACGGAGTTAGGTGGTTTCACACGGGCGGAATATTCGCCGGATTGTCGGACAGCACATTCGCCGTTGCGCTCGAGGCAATGAAAAGCGCAAAAGAAAGCGGGACGATAATTTCCTACGACCTCAACTACCGTGATTCGCTCTGGGCTCATCGCGGCGGCCGTGAAGCGGCGGAGAAGGTGAATCGTGAGCTTCTGAAATTTGCCGATGTGACGTTTGGAGTCACAGACTTTGCATCGAATTTCTCTGATTATGCCGAAGAATCATTCCGCCTTGCGGCCGGGGTCATGATTTCCACCTTTCCCAATCTGCAAATCGCCGCCACGACTCTGCGAGACGTTTTATCCGCATCCTGTCACAATTTGGGCGGCGTATGCCTTGCCGGTCCAAAGATATTCGAAGGCCGTAAATTCCCCAACCTTCAAGTCCTCGACCGCGTCGGCAGCGGCGACGCCTTCGCAGCCGGAGTAATTTACGGATTGCTCATGGGCGAAGGCCCACAAAAAGCAATCGATCTCGGCACCGCAAGTGCCGCATTATCCCTCTCCGCCATCGGCGACGGCTCATCCGCCACCCTCTCCGAGATCCAGCGATTGCTGACATCAAAAGATTTGACCGCAATCCGTTGACGGCATTTCAGTCAACCCTCAAATTATTCACCAGCGAATCAACCCCCGCCGCCGTCACCACCGACCTCAGCCCCACCACCAAAACCACCATGACTGTCAAATACTCAAAAATCCGCAAAGCATTGTTGAATGCAATGGGCGCGGCAAAAAGAACCAGCTAACACTATCGAAAAACTATTTACTTCTTTATTTTCATTGTGTTAACCTTTTATTTGTAGGCCTAATGAGCCGTTCATTTCTTTACCTTCCTTGTATCGTTCCAGGTTCCTAACTGAAATCTAAAACTAAATTATGTTCCGAAATGCATTACTCAAGCCTAAAACGTTAAACATATTTGTATTATTTGTTGCTTTGTTAATCGCCGGAGCAGTATCTCTGTCTGTTTCGTCTGCCAAACCTGATCCTGGCAGTTCCCAAACGAACAGCGTTAGAATGATCTTATTGACGACAAACGATGTTGTCTATAATCCAGCTAACGACAAACTGTACGCTAGTATTCCCAGCAGTGCAGGAACCACAGGCAATAGTATAAGGCAGATCGATCCCAGAACAGGTGAAGTTTCAGCGCCTGTTTGGGTAGGCAGCGAGCCAACCAAGCTGG
>JANMSP010000212.1:0-5329 GCA_031389475.1 Pyrinomonadaceae bacterium | reverse complement strand
TACACGCATATGACTGACGCTCATTTGCGAAAGAGCTACGAGAAATTCCACCCGCGGGCGAAAAGTGTGGGCGACGTGGGGACGGTCGGAAGCGAAGATTAGGGGACTTTCAACTTTGAGATTGAAATGATTACTTGGCGAAATTCTTTACTTTATCATTTCACCTTTATCCTTTCCCTCTGTTTCCTGGTGTAGGATTTGTACCTAATTAGGAAATTAATCCGACGGGTTTACAGCCCGTTGCCTTTGACCGCTCGACCACCCATGCAATTATTTCATTGTCAAAGCCATCGGCTTTTTGAGCCAATTTGCAAACTCCCAATTCTAGCGGAGTTTTTTTGAGGTTGCAAGTCGGGAAAGTGAGGTTTGCGGTGAATCTATTTACTCTTCGCTCGCGGGTGGAATTTCTCGTAGCTCTTTCGCAAATGAGCGTCAGTCATATGCGTGTAAATCTGAGTCGTTGAAATATCAGCGTGCCCGAGCATCTGCTGAACCGAACGAATGTCGGCGCTGTTTTGAACAAGATGCGTGGCGAAGCTGTGGCGGAGAGTGTGCGGCGAAACATCTTTGAGACCGCATTTTTCGGCGTATTGCTTAATAAAAGAATGGATCATCTGCCGGTGGATCGGCATTCCGAGCGGCGTGACGAATAGATTCTGCACCTCGATATTTTCTTTTTGCCGCCGCAATACCAAGTAGCTTTTAATCCATTCTATCGCGCTCGACCCGACCGGAACACGCCGCGTTTTGCTTCCCTTTCCTTTGCAGGTCAAAATTCCGGCATCGATATCGATGTCGTTGATCCGCAACGTTACGACCTCTGATACACGCAGGCCTGATGCATACATTACTTCCAGTATTGCCTTGTCGCGCAGTCCGGTTTCGCTCGAAACATCCGGAATTGACAGCAGTAAATTGATGTCGGCCTTATTCAAAAACTTCGGCAAATACAAACCTTTCTGCGGAGCGACCAGATCGTCCGCCGGGCTCTTTTCAATATGCCCCTCGATCATCAAAAACTTATAAAACCCGCGAAGAGCGCTCAACAATCTACGCTTCGAATTCTCCGACAATTCCGTCCGCGAAAGGTCCATCAGCCATTCCCGCAAATCCTGCCGCGTTAGAGCCAGCAGATCAAAACTATTTTTCTTAGCCCAAGCACTCAATTTCTCCAAATCGCGCTCGTAAGCCTCAAGCGAGTTTTTCGCCAGGCCTTTTTCGACGCTGAGATAGGAAAGATATTCTCGAATTAGATCGCGATTCATCCAGACTATTTAACCATATATGCGGCAGTCTCTGCTTTTCACGTTGGAGTCCCGCCTTTAGCCGGTTATTGGTTAGAGATCGTCTCAAGGCGGGAGTCAAAACGCTCCTTATTTTTTTGATTTTTCCTGGGCGTTTACGATGTCGCCCATTTTATCGACGGGCGGTGCGGCTGGATCGTTTATCGAATAGGTAAGCCGGGCTTTTTGCATATGAAAATTGCTGCCATTCCATTTATAGCTGGTCCGGGTGAAGAATATCGGGCAGCAAAGCTGTTCTTCGTCGCCGGTGATCTTGCCCGTTTCGACTTCGCCGAGCAGAAAGCGGTCCTGTCCGTATAGCTCGACGACGAGTTCGCTGTTTTCGAAACGCAGATCCTTCAAGCCACCGTCGGCACGGTCGCCGGTGCGGAAATACCAGAGCAGTTGCGGCTTATCATCCTTCCATTCGTAAATGTAAACGAACTGCGGGATCGCGGCACCGGTCGTCTCGACCTTAAGGATAACGAGGGCTTCGTCTTGCCCGTCACCGGTTATGTCGAGAAATCTGGTAGTTACATACGACATGCCGATGCGCCGCCGGGAACGCCGCTCGATCTTTTCCTCGTCGGTCATCTCTTCATCGATCGCGACAGATACGGGAACGATGTAGCCGTCTGTTAATGTGATGTCGCTTTGATCTTGATTCTGCCAGCCGCGCGGCAGCGGATAGGAGAAATTTTTGAAATCGAATTGTCCGAGCGGTGAAGAGGTTGTTTTATTGCGATTATCTAGTAATTCAGCCTGAAGGTTGGGAAAAGGCGATGCAGGAATCTCCGCTTTCGGCTCGGTGTAAGCCACGGCTGGCTGAATCTCAGCGAGCGGCGGCGGATTATTCTCCGCCGCCGTTTGGCATGAGCTTAAAGACAAAAGAATTGCAATAGCGAGACTTCCCGCTATTTCTTTCGGTTTAATATTCATAGGAACGCTGGCTTACTGTCGGCTCGTCAACGCCGGCAGGATGCCGGCGTTCCATTACGCTCTGGTCAAGCTTCTGTATTTGAGCCGATGGGGTTGATCGGCATCGACGCCAAGTCGGGATTTTTTGTCCTGCTCGTATTCGCTGTAATTTCCGTCGAAATATTCGACCTTCGAATCGCCTTCGAACGCGAGAATGTGGGTGGCGATCCGGTCCAAGAACCAGCGGTCGTGGCTAATGACCACGGCACATCCGGCGAAATTTTCAAGGGCTTCCTCGAGGGCACGCATTGTATTTACGTCGAGGTCGTTCGTAGGCTCGTCCAGTAGTATAACATTTGCGCCGGATTTCAACATCTTTGCCAGATGCACGCGGTTGCGTTCGCCGCCGGAAAGCTGCCCGACACGTTTTTGCTGGTCGCTGCCGGAGAAATTGAATTTCGACACGTAGGTGCGGGCGTTCATTTCCCTCTTTCCAAGCGTTACGAAATCAAGGCCGTCGGATATTTCATCAAACAGCGTTTTATCGGCATTCAGGCTGTCGCGGGATTGATCGACATAGCCGATCTTGACCGTAGAGCCCACTTTGAAAGTACCGGAATCTGGCTTATCCTGTTCGGTGATCAGACGAAAAAGCGTCGTTTTACCGGCTCCGTTCGGACCGATGACACCGACGATACCGCCCGGCGGAAGTGAGAATTCGAGATTCTCGAACAGCAGTTTATCGCCGTAAGCCTTAGAAACTCCGTGGGCTTCGATAACAATATCGCCGAGCCGTTCGCCCGGCGGAATGTATAGCTCCAATTCCTCGGAATGAGCTTCTGATTCAGTCGCGAGCATTTTCTCGTAATCGTTGATACGGGCCTTCGACTTGGCGTGGCGGCCCTTTGGCGACATTCGAATCCATTCCAATTCACGTTCGAGCGTTTTTTGCCGTTTATCTTCGGACCGTGCCTCCTGCGCCAAACGCTGGCTCTTTTGTTCGAGCCACGACGAGTAATTTCCCTTGTAGGGAATTCCTTCGCCGCGGTCGAGTTCCAAAATCCAGCCGGCAATATTATCAAGAAAATAACGGTCGTGCGTAACGGCGATGATCGTGCCTTCGTATTTCTGCAGATGCTGTTCAAGCCAGCCGACAGTTTCAGCATCGAGATGATTGGTCGGCTCATCGAGCAACAGAATATCAGGCTTTTGCAGGAGCAAACGGCACAAAGCGACGCGGCGTTTTTCACCGCCTGACAAAGTTCCGATCAAAGTTTCCGGCGGCGGACAGCGCAGCGCGTCCATGGCCATTTCGAGCCGCGCATCCAAATCCCAGGCGTCCGCATGATCCAGCTTTTCCTGGACTTCGCCCTGCCGTTCGATCAGCGCGTTCATCGCGTCGTCGTCCATCGGCTCGGCAAATTTGGCGTTGATCTCCTCGAATTCCTTAAGCAGATCGACCGTCGATTGCACCGCCTCCTCTACGATTTGCTGAACAGTTTTCGATTCATCGAGCTTCGGCTCCTGCTCCAGATACCCAACCGAATAACCCTTCGAGAAAACGACCTCGCCGTTAAATTCCTTATCCGTCCCCGCGATTATCCGCAGCAAGCTCGATTTACCCGACCCGTTCAACCCAAGCACGCCGATCTTCGCACCGTAAAAAAACGAAAGATAAATGTCCTTGAGAACAGGCTTTTTATCGTAAAATTTGCTGACCTTGACCATCGAAAAGATGATCTTGTTTGGTTCTGTATTATTGCTCATAAAGAAACAAGTAGATTAACGTTTCCCCAAATCAAAACGCAAACCCGCTCGTAAAAATCGCGGAGCGGCTACCGTCAAGTTCGGCGTAAGTCCGATGTCGTAGCGGCTGTTGAAAACATTTTCGGCGGCGGCGAAGATTTGTAGTTTGTCGAGGAACTGGTAAGAAGCAAAGAGGTCAATAGCGATGTACGGTCGCAACTTTAATGAATTCAGGTCGTCTTCAAACTGGCGGCCGGAGATTCGGCCCTGCATTGCGAGGGAAAACTTGCCCGGGCGGTAATTTCCCTGAAACGTCAATTGCTGCCGTGCGACTTGCGGTAGAAATTTTCCGACTAGAGCGGGATTGGCGGGAAAATCCGAGAATTTCGAATCGACAAGCAAATATCCGGCGGAAAATTTCAGATCGGGTCGGGCTAGGAATTCTGCGTCTAACTCGATTCCGGTCGAGCGTGTTTTGCCGACATTTTGGCGCTGCCGCGTGATGAGCGACGGGTTGGTGTTCAGCGTTATGCTGACGACCGGGCGGGAAACGTCAGCGGTAAAAACATTGCCGCGAAGGTTTAGCTTTCGGCTGAAACCAGTGAAGTTGAGGCCGGTTTCAAAGGTATCGGCACTCTCAGATTTCAGATTTTCGTTGGCGAGAGTTAGTACATTCCCGACGCGAAACGCCCGGTAAAGTTCATTTAGTGTCGGTGCGCGAAACGATCGCGCATAAGATGCTATCAGCGAAAAATTATCATTCAATTGATAAATCGCCGCAACGCGAGGGCTGAAAGCTTTTTCCGTTCGATCCGGAAAATTGTTGGTGCTCGTTAAATTCGTCCCTAAACTCCGGGTCGAAGAAAGAGCAGCAAAATTTTTCCAATAATCGAATCTGCCGCCGAAATTTAGATTCAGCTTTCGGGTCACACGCCAAGCGTCCGCTACAAAAACCGAAAATGTCCGCTCGCGGCCACCGGAACCTACCAGCGATGACGCACGATTGTTTATGAAAATCGTTTCATCGCTAAACCCGCGTACTTCATGCGATTCGATTGCGGCCGTCAAAACGTGGTCGCCAAACAGCTTCGACCAAAGCAAGCTCGCGCCGAATGCCTGCGAAGGCACGCGCTGCAAACGCGATAAAGTTTCCGTGTTCCGATTGTTCGAGACAGCAGAAAAGCTTTGATCGTAAACCTGAGTTTCGATAAAAGATCGAAGCTGGAATGTGCCTAATCGATTGCCGGAAAGATCGGCACCGCCAGCCGCTTGGCGGAAATAGGTGCGATTCTTCGTTAACGCCGTGCCGTTGTCGCGCCGCTCGCCGAACAGATTTCCGCGAATAAATACGCGGGCGTTTTCATTGAATCTGCGCCCGAGTG
>JANMSP010000202.1:0-1571 GCA_031389475.1 Pyrinomonadaceae bacterium | reverse complement strand
GTTTATCAGGGTAAAAATTACAGAATATTCGCGTCAATATTCAGATAAAAAACCGGGCGACAATTAAACGATTTTTCTGCCATTAGATTTTAGTGTGTTTGTGTTTGTCAATCAAGTTAAACGCGGAAACGCAGATTAGCTCCAGAAAAAATAATCCGTGCTTCGATTGAATTACAAAGCCGGAATGCGCCAATGTTCGGTATTGTTTCAGTTTTAGTTTAGTGTGTGTAGGCTGGCGAAGCACAAAACGAAACAAACTAAAGTTTGAACTCTGAACGAAAACCGCGTCTGATTTTTCGTTCTAATTCTTTGGTATTTTCGCGTATTTCGCACTTTATTATTCACAAAAAACTTTTTCGACAGTATAATTTTACAAAATGTCCGCAAATCAAATAAATGTCCGCCGTAAAGAATTGCCCAAATCAGGTTGGAGCAAATTTCATTTAGCCGTTATTTTCGCCATTGTGATCCTGCTCGGCGCGATTGCAACCTTTGCCGTTGTTTCATTTTCGGGCGGCTTTAATTATTCGTCTGCGCCGCTCGAAACGATTGCAGACGGAAACCGCCAAATCATCCGCGTTCCGGCAAACGGAAATTTACAGGAAGCAATCAACCGCGCCAAATCCGGCGACGTTATCGAGCTTCAAGCCGGCACGACTTATAACGAAATCACGTTACCAAACAAGGCTTTAACCGATTTTGTTACGATTCAAAGTTCGCAGGTTAAACAGCTTCCCGAAAACGTCCGCGTTTCACCGAAACAGTCGAAATTGATGGCAAAAATCATCACACGCGGCGGCGGAAAACCGGCAGTTTCGACCGCCGCCGGAGTGCATCATTATCGTTTCATCGGCATCGAATTTGCGCCGTCAACCGCCGATTACACTTATAATCTGATTTATTTCGGCGCGGAAAGCGACAAATTAGCCGACGTTCCGCACGATTTTGAAATTGACCGCTCATATATTCATTCAACCGACCAAGGAAAAACGCGGCGCGGTTTAGGATTAAACAGTGCAAACACAATTGTCAAAAACAGTTATTTTGAAGGCTTCGCATTTCCCGGTGAAGAATCGCAGGGAATTTGCGGCTGGACAGGCACGAAAAACATCAAAATCTTGAATAATTACATCGAAGGCGGCGCGGAAAATGTGATGTTCGGCGGCTCTGATCCGGCAAACGCCGAACTGATTCCGCAAGACATCGAAGTTCGCGGAAATCATTTCAACAAACCGGCGGAATGGAAAAATAAAAATTCGCTCAAATGTCTGTTTGAACTAAAAAACGCCAAGCGCGTTCAATTTGTCGGCAATTTTCTCGAAAATAATTGGATCGGTTCGGCGTTTCGCATCACCGTCAGAAATGACGGCGGAACAGCCGATTTCAGCACACTTGAAGACATTTTAATAAAAGACAACATCATCAAAGGTGCAGGCGAAGGCATCAATATTCTCGGAAAGGATGATATTTATCCAAGTCAAACGATGAAAAATTTGACGATTACGAACAATTTATTTCTCGACATCGGCGCAGATGGTTTTGAAGGCAGCGGAGCTTTTATCAAAGTTTCC